>CAZVGP010000139.1:0-1501 GCA_964626715.1 uncultured Candidatus Saccharibacteria bacterium | reverse complement strand
TCAAGGCTTTGAAGCTCAAAGGAGAGGTGATCGTCGTCGGCGATGGCATGACCGACTACGAAATCCGCTCTTCCGGCGCGGCAGGTACCTTTTTTGCTTTCACCGAAAACGTGTCGCGCGCGGCGGTCCTCAAGAAAGCCGATTATGTAATTAAAAGCTTCGATGAGCTTCTCTATCACTACCATCTCTCTCGGGCCGTCTTTTATCCTCACGGACGCTTGAAAGTACTTCTCTTCGAGAACATCCATCCGCTTGCGGAAGAGTATTTCCTGAAGGAGGGATGCCAGGTCAGCGTTATTCCGAAAGCACTTCCGGAAGAGCAGCTGATCGAGGCGCTGAAGGATGTCGCGATTCTCGGCATCCGCTCGGCGACGCATCTCACTGAACGCGTTCTCTCTGCCGCCGCTCCGCGCCTTCTCGCGGTAGGCGCGTTCTGCATCGGGACGAGCCAGATAGACCTTTCTGCCGCTGCAAAGAAAGGCATTGCGGTTTTCAATGCGCCATACGCGAACGGGCGCTCGGTCGTCGAGCTCGCCATGGGTCTCATCATCATGCTCGCAAGGCGCGCCGCCGATAAAAGCACGGCGCTTCACCGGGGGATGTGGGAGAAATCAGCAATCGGTTCCCATGAGATCCGTGGGAAGACGCTCGGCATTGTCGGGTACGGGAACATCGGCTCGCAATTCTCGGTCATCGCGGAAGGGATGGGGATGAACGTCTGCTTCTACGACATCGCCGAGCGGCCCGCGATAGGCAACGCCCGCCGGATGCAGTCTCTCACGGAGCTTCTGAAAGAAAGCGATGTCGTCACGCTCCACGTCGACGGTCGGACCTCGAACAAAAATCTTTTTAGCAGTGCGGAGTTTGCCGCCATGCCGCGGGGCGCACTCTTTTTGAATTTAAGCCGCGGGCATGTCGTCGACATGCCCGCGCTCGCCCGCGCTCTCAAAGACGGGCACATAGGCGGGGCGGCTATCGATGTGTACCCCGACGAGCCAAAAAGCGGCTCATCGGGATTTCATTCGCCACTTCAGGGCGTTCCGAACGTGATATTGACACCACACATCGGCGGCTCGACCGAGGAAGCACAGGAAGCGATAGCGCGCTATCTCTCGGCAAAACTTATGGCCTTCATCGACGCGGGCGACACTGCGCTCTCCGTCAACTTCCCGAACCTCCAGCTTCCGGCCTTCAAGGGTGCTCACCGCTTCGTCCACATCCATAAGAACGTTCCGGGCGTCCTCGCGCACGTGAATGCCGTCATGAGCCGCAACAAGGCGAACATCATGGGGCAGTACCTCGGCACGACGAACGATATCGGCTACGTCATCACCGATGCTACGACAAAGCACGAGCCGCGCGTCATCGAGGAGTTGAATAAGATCCCCGATACCATACGCGTCCGCACGCTCTACTGACATGAGAAGGAATGTCTTTTTCACCGTTGGTCCGACGCAGCTGTATCCGACCGTTCCCGCGCATATCGAGGAAGCTCTGGCTT
>CAZVGP010000138.1:0-1509 GCA_964626715.1 uncultured Candidatus Saccharibacteria bacterium | reverse complement strand
GGGCGGCATTTCTCGCGGGAGGCATTCTCGTCGTCTGCGGGCTCGCGCTCTTTGCGTTTTCTTCGATAGAATCTGCGTCGTGAGATTCGCACCGTGATTCTCGGTACAATCTTCGTATGAGCGAGCCGGCAAGAAACATGTTCAAAAACATTCTCATCGTTGTCTTCGGGCTTATTGCTATCGGTTTTCTGTGGTCATGGTGGAGTTCGTCGCAAAAACAAATAGCTCCGTGCACGCTCGAAGCGAAGCTCTGTCCTGACGGCTCGTCCGTGGGGAGAGTCGGCCCTTTGTGCGAATTCGCGCCGTGTCCGGGTGCGGAAGCTACCTCTTCTGCGGGAAGCGGGATGCACGGCAGCGGCATCAAAGGTACGGTACTTCTTGGTCCTACGTGTCCCGTCGAGCGGATTCCTCCTGACCCAGCATGCGCGGACAAGCCGTATGTGACCACACTCGAAGTGACGGCTGCCGATGGGTCGCGGAGCATCAAAGAGTTCAGTTCCGATGCGAGCGGCACATTCACGGTAGAGGTTCCTTCCGGAGAGTATGTCATCCGTTCTGCATCAACGAATTTCTATCCTCGGTGTAGTTCAGGCACGATTCGCGTGGTGGCGGGAGCATATGCCAAAACCACCGTGTATTGTGATACCGGCATCCGATGAACATCATCCTCTCGAAAATCTGGATTTACGAAATCCAGAATTTTGATGAAATAGAATTTTCAAATTTTCTTAATCATACGATATATCGTATAGTTACGGCGCTCGAGGTCAGCCAAAACAAACGGTTGACAAAATAGGATTCCGTATGGTATGACAGACGTGTATGCAAGGAACACATCCAGCAGACAAAGGACCGAAAGGAGCCGAAGCGGTGCCGTTCGGCGCTCATCTCGCGGAAGCAAGCGGAAAGACGGTTAGGGAATCCCTCAAACCATTGACCGACCAGCTTCTCACTAGGACACAGCTTGATGCACTTTGCGCCTGGTTGAACGCCAATCAAACGTCATCGCTGGCAGAGGATATTAAGAAAAATCACCTTGTGTGCTTTGGAAAACCCGTCGGCGAGGTTGCGCCGTTCCTCCGCTGGCGCGGCGTGCGGTTCGGCCGGGACGACAACTCGCTCGACTACGGCTGGTTCCCGGATGACCGCGCCGTCCTCCGAGGCTAGGACTTGCGCTTGAATCTTTGGCTTTTGATTCTTGTTCTTGCTCTCCAAATTTTTTCTCTCATGCCGCCCGCGCCGGAGGCGCGGGCGGTTTTCTAGCGACTAGAACCCAAACGCCGTAAGGCTTATACTGCCCGCATGGATTGGGGCGGCCGCATCACCTACATCGGCGAAACGCGCGTCAAAGGGAAGGATGTGCGCTTCGGCATCAAAGACGCCGACCGGCTCGCAACGCTCTCCGTCATCGGACGCACTGGGAGCGGGCGGGCGCAGTTTCTGACAAACATGGCGCTTCAGGATGTGTCGCGCGGCATCGGGGCCGTGGTTCTCGATGGCACGGGGAAC
>CAZVGP010000137.1:277-1539 GCA_964626715.1 uncultured Candidatus Saccharibacteria bacterium | reverse complement strand
AAGACGAAGAGCAAAAACGCCCAGGAAGCGCATGAGGCCATCCGCCCCACCAATATTTCGCAAACGCACGCAGGCTCAACCGAAGAAGAAGAGAAGCTCTACAAACTCATACTTGCTCGCACACTTGCTTCCCAGATGGCGGACGCGGTCATGACACGCACCAGGATCATCGCAGAGTGCGAAGGAAAAAACGTTCCTGAATTTTCCGCGACCGGCTCCACGATTGCCTTTGAGGGCTGGCTTGCCGCAGACCCCACCGCCAAAGGCGAAGAGACGATACTGCCCGAGGCAAAAGCAGGAGAAAAACTCGATCTTGAAAAGTTGGAGAGCGAACAGAAATTTACCGAGCCGCCTGCACGCTACACAGAGGCGGGTCTTGTGAAGGAATTAGAAAAACGCGGTATCGGACGTCCTTCTACCTACGCCTCAATCATCAAGACCATTGTTGACCGCGGGTATGTACTGAAGGAAGGCCGCTCATTGCAGATAACCGTGACGGGCGAGGTGGTCTCCACCTTTCTCGAGAAGAATTTCGAAAAATACATCAGTGACTCGTTTACCGCTGAGATGGAAGACGAACTTGATCAGATAGCCTCGGGCGACCGCACCTACACCAAAACACTTTCAGATTTCTATCGCCCCTTTTCCAAGGACGTTGCTGCAAAAGAAAATATCCCGAAGCTGACGAACCTCGGCGACGCGGGAAAAGAGTTCCCCTGCCCTATCTGCGGCAGCAGAATGGTCATGAAGCTCGGCAAGACCGGCATATTCATGAGCTGTGTACGCTTTCCGGAGTGCAAAGGCTCACGGACAGAAAAAGGAGAAGTGATGAAAGAGGCGGAGTCGATAGGTACGCACCCAGAAACCGGACACTCGATATTCGTGAAAACCGGGCGGTTCGGGCCATATGTCGAGATGCGGGAAGAAGTTCCGTCGCCCGAAGCGACAGTAAAAAAACCGAAATCTAAAAGCCGCAAAACGAAAGCTGACGTCAAGCGCGCGAGCATCCCTAAGGAAATAAATCCAGGAGAAATCACTGTCGAGCAGGCAACCAAGCTTCTCTCGATTCCACGTGTCCTCGGTAAACACCCTGAAACAAATGAAGATGTAACGGCGGCCGTAGGTAAGTTCGGTCCTTTTATCGTCCACCAAGGCGACTTTCGTTCCCTCAAAGGCGCGGACAATCCATACGACATTACGCACGAGCGGGCGCTAGAGATATTGAAAGAGCCGAAGAAGATGCGCCCCGGAGCGCCCGCGGT
>CAZVGP010000137.1:0-267 GCA_964626715.1 uncultured Candidatus Saccharibacteria bacterium | reverse complement strand
ACCAAGAAACCGATACTTCTCTATAAATCCAAAAGCGGCTTCTTCCTGAAGAAAGGATTCAAACGCGTCAATGTTCCTGAAAAAGAAGCTGATGTGCTCACACCTCAGCAAGCGGTGGATATTTTGAAAGCTTTTTAAAAAAATAAAACTAGACCCTGAGGGTTAAACGCTATACACTATCGCTATGCCCCACCCCACTGACGACATCATACCCGCGATGCAGTCACCTTCGAAAGAAGACCAGAAGGCTATTCAGGATGCGTACGA
>CAZVGP010000136.1:0-1555 GCA_964626715.1 uncultured Candidatus Saccharibacteria bacterium | reverse complement strand
CGGCTTCATGGACGGTACGGAGCGAGACCGGACCGAATATTTCCCTCGGACGATGCCGCTCGTCCTTCACGACAGAAACGACTTCGGTTTCGATTCCCGCCTTGGCAAGCGCCTTCTTTGCGGTATTGAGGTGCCCCCTGCCTCCGTCTATGACCACAAGCTGCGGGTAGGGCCATTCGCGGTGCCGAGCGCGGCGTTCGATGATTTCGGCAAGCGCCGCATAATCATCGCCCGCTTTAAAGTCGGACATCCGATGTCCGACTTTCTTTTTCTTCCAGCTCCTGATTGTGAACGTGCGGTATTCGCTCGGCATCGCTTCCTCGTCCACGACAACCGCCATCACGCCTCGCGGTTCCGCGCCCCGAAGGTGCGCCGCGTCATACGCCTCCACGCGGAAACTGGCCGTCCGCGGAATGCGAAGGTCTTCCTTTATGAGAGTTACGTCTTGGATGTGTTCCAGCGCGAAAAGCTGGCGCTTCAGGACTTCGGCTTCCTCGAACCGCTCATCGCGCGCCGCTTTTCTCATCTCGCGTTCGAGCGTCTTGAGGAGCGTCAATTTTTTCGCTTCGAAAAGAAGCGTGATGTTTCGGACAGTCTTTCTATATTCTTTTTCATTGAACTCTTTCGGATAAAGCCCGATTGCCTGATTGAAACGCAACGTCTTCTCGTTTGCTAGAGTCATGCGGTTATCCAAAGGGAATGACGTATCGAAAAACGGGAAAATCCGCCGGATGATTTTGAGCGCGGCTTTTAACATTCCTCCTGCCGGAAACGGTCCGAACAAAGCGCGCAACGTAGAGCGTGGAGCGCGAATCGCAAGTTCTCGTTCTCGCAGCACTAGAAATCTCGAGAACCGTTCTTTTGTGACAGCAAGATATGCGAAACTCTTATCATCTTTCTCGTCCGTATTCCCTTTCGGTTTGTGCTCTTTGATTCGCTTCGCTTCGAGGATGAGCGCGTCGAGAACGGAATCTGTTTCTTCCCAGGTAACAGATGTCGCATCAGCGATGACCTTCGCGACCAAAAGACTGCGAACTTCAGCTAAATCTTTTGAAAAGTAGCTTTTTATCCGGTCTCGAAGCGACGTCGCCTTGCCGACGTATAGTATTTCATTCTGCGTTTTTCCGCGTGCAGTCCGCGCTGGTCCGCGAAAGTAATACACGCCCGGAGCATCGGGGATTTTACCGAAATTGATATTCTTTTTCTGCATATCAGCTCATTAACACTCGTTTGAGGTACTCACCGGTATACGACCCTTTTGTCCGAGCAACTTCCTCGGGAGTCCCCTTTGCAACGATTTTGCCTCCCCCGATGCCTCCTTCAGGGCCTACGTCAATGATGTAATCGCAGCTTTTGATGACATCCATGTTGTGTTCGATCGTAAGGACTGTGTTGCCGCGGTTCACCAACTCCTGCAGGATTTCGATGAGCTTGCGGACGTCTTCGTAGTGAAGGCCTATCGTCGGCTCATCGAGAAGATAAATCGTTTTCTGCGTGTGTGGGCGGTACAATTCCGATGAGATTTTTACCCTCTGCGCTTCGCCACCGGAGAGGG
>CAZVGP010000135.1:0-1562 GCA_964626715.1 uncultured Candidatus Saccharibacteria bacterium | reverse complement strand
ATACGCGTACGCTTCGGTAGACGTTCTCGAGGAGCGCGTGCGCTTTCTCCCAGCTGTACTCTTTCGCTTTTCGCACGCTCGCGCGCGAGAGCTCCGTGAGGCGCTCGCGCTTGAGCCACAGCCGGTCGATTATCTTCGCGAACTCTTCCGCATACGGCTCATCGACGAGGAGGCCTACGTCGCCGATGATCTCGCGGATGCCTATGACGTTCGAGCCGATGACCGGAAGGCCGGCCGCCATCGCTTCAAGGACCGCAAGCGGCAAGCCTTCCTTTTCGGACGCTATGACGAATGCGTCGCTCTTTTTCTGGTATGCCCGCATCTCCTCATCGTTCTTTGCACCAACGAAAACCACATTCGTGAGGCCGTATGCGGAGGCGAGATTTTCCAGCTTCTGCCGCTCTTCGCCGTCGCCGACGATGGTTAATCGCACGGGACAAGAAACGTGACGCATCGCTTCCACGAGCCGTTCCAGCCGTTTTTGCGGCGCGAGGCGTCCGATGGAAAGGAGGCGGAATTCCCGCTCCGGCGAGGCATAGGTGCGGTCAACGAAGAAATCTCGGCTCACGGCGTTGGGAATGACCGCGATGTTCTCCGGCGCAACGCCGTATTTTTTCGTAAGGAGCGGCACTTGCGCCGGCGAGCAGGCGATGACCTTGTCGGCATTCCGGAGCAGCGGTCCCCAGATGAGTTTCTTGTGGAGGAGGAAGAGCCGCCCGAACATTCCGGAAGGGGCGACATCGAGATGGAAGTGCACGACGTATCGCGTTCCCCGCATCTTCGCGGTGAGAAGGACGAGTTCAGCCCAATACGCGTGCGCGAGATGCAGGTGGATGATAGTTTCTTTCGGCAAACGCGCGAGATGCCACAAAAGAGCTGGCGCGAAGGGGATGTGTGCGAACTCGAAGCTCCGGAGGCGTTTTACGGTCATATGAGCTGTGCGTTCAATTTCGCTTTTGCGGAGCGTTCCGCTTGCGGTCAGAACGACTACCGCCTGCCCGCGCCGTGCAAGAAACGTTGCTGACTCTGCCGCAACACGCTCCATGCCGCCGAGGTGCGGCGGATAGCGTGCGATAACATGCGCAATCGCCGGAGGAGATTCGATGCATGTTTCCAGGAGGCGGCTGTATGCTGCAATTCTCGCATCCCAGCGGTACTCTGTGAGGATTTTTGCGCGCGCTTCGGCTCCGAACGAAGCCGCACGCGCCGGCTTTTTCAAAAGATAGGCGATTTTTTCAGCGAACCCGTTCGCATCGTGCGGGTGTATGAGAAAACCGGTCTTTCCATCCTCGACGACCGAGGGAATGCCTCCTATCCGCGTCGCGACAACAGGCAATCCGCTCGCCATCGCTTCGAGAATGACCGTCGGCACGCTGTCGTTTTCTGACGGCAGCGCGAACACATGCGCATGCCGATAGGCGCCGGCAAGCGCTTCTCCGGTAAGTTCTCCTTTGAATATCACCGCATCCTTGAGGCCTCGCTTTCGCGCGTAGGCTTCATATGCAGCCCGCATATCGCCCTCGCCGACGACGATGAGGCGGGCAGCGGGTACCGCGCTTTGC
>CAZVGP010000134.1:0-1574 GCA_964626715.1 uncultured Candidatus Saccharibacteria bacterium | reverse complement strand
GAACCTGGGACCTTCTCCTTAAAAGGGAGCCGCTCTACCGACTGAGCTATGGGCGGGAGCGAGAAGGATAGTGAACGCATGCGTTCACTATCTTCGAGCGACCGCACACAAGCTTTGCTTGGGGGCGGGTATCGAGAGTATGCCTTATTTTCAAGCCTTCTTCAACAAAAACACTTCGAGAAGATCCTCCAAATTGCCTCCGCCCATGCGGGACTCGTGGAGAAGACGGACAAGCTCGCGTGAAAGTCCTTCGGCACGCTCAGGACCAAGCGTCTCTGCGGCACGCTTGGATTTTGAATACACGAACGGCTTCAAGCCGGCCTCTGCTGCGCTTTTTGTCTTTGCCGCGAGAACCATCGCGCGGGCCTGCCATGAAAGTGCGCCGTGGACTTCCTCCGGCGCCGAGCCAGACGCGATAATTTTCCGATAGAGGACCCATGCGTCTTTCCTGCTCCCCGATGCAAATGCATCCGTAAGCGCAAACACGCTGGGCACGGGCATTTCCTCTTTCCCTTCGAGCTCAAACTCCTCGATCGTCGCAATCATTCTTAAGTTCTTGAGAACATCAGAATTGATATCCGGCTCGATGACGATGACCGGCATGTCTGCTTCCGCAAAATCTCTCGCGTGCTCCGAAATAAGCGCCACACCATCTTCAGATTCTGAAGGTGTATCAAGAAGGAGCGCAATCTTTTTGCTGAAAAGCCCGCGTGCGCCAAGATAGCCTAAGACGTTCGCAAAAGATTCAGCTCCTTCCCCGAATCGGACTACTTCATGCCCTTTCGCAAGCGCCGCCGCCCGCGTTTTCGCTTTCATCGTGTCAGGGCCGGTGAGGATGTATAACATGGGGTTTTATTTTTTCTCGATTGTTGTCATTTCTCCCCAATTCGGCCCCGCTTCTCCCGCAACAAGGATAGGCACGCCGTTCGTTTCGTCTTTGGAAAGCACGTGCTCCATGATACGCCGAATCTCTTGGGAAGCCTCGGAAACGACGGCCTTTTCGACTTCGAAGATAAGCTCGTCGTGTATCTGAAGGACGATAGCCGCCTTTCCATCGAATTTTTCCTGGATAAGCTTATGAATCCTGACCATGGCGAGCTTGATCATGTCCGCCTGTGTCCCCTGCAAAGGAGCGTTGATAGCCATCCGCTCCGCCATCGCGCGCACGTACGGAAGTTTTGAACGGATACCCGGGAAAAATCGTTTCCTGCCGAAGAGGGTCGTCGTATAACCGAGGCGCGCCGCAGATGCTTTGGTTTTCGAAAGATACTCGGCAAGCCCCGAGAATGTCTCGAAGTAGCGGTTATAAAATTCCTGCGCCTCGGCGCGGTCAGTCCCCAGATTCTCGCGGAGTGCATTCACGCCCATGCCGTAGAGGATGCCGAAATTGATGACTTTGGCTCTTCGGCGCATCTCATAGGTCACCTCTTTTTCGGGAACACCGAACACTTCTGCCGCGACGGCAGCATGGACGTCTTCACCCCGCTTGAATATCGCCGAGAGCTTCGTGTCGCCCGAGAGTATCGCCGCGAGCCGGAGTTCTACTTGCGAATAGTCGAACGCGACCAAGAGCG
>CAZVGP010000133.1:0-1580 GCA_964626715.1 uncultured Candidatus Saccharibacteria bacterium | reverse complement strand
CCGCAGGTGGGACAATGGGCAGTGAATGTGTCGCGATCAGGATTTTCACTATCGGGCAATTCACCTTCTAGTTTTCTTCGAAGCAGAACCACGTTTTTTGAGACCTCTGTCCTCAAACCTGCATCCCTGGCAGGTTTAGGAAGCCGCGGAACACGGACTAGATAAGGAGGTTTGTCTCGATTTCGATCTAACATAGTGAATAATTGGTTAATAAGAATAAAGCTAAAGAGTGCCGGCTAAGAACCAGTGTCTTTCTCTTTGTTGCAGATCTGACAGCTCATGCGAGGCACATCGTGTTCGCAATATTTGACACCGAGCCGGTCATCGACCGCTCGTTCTTCTTCTTCAGAAAGAGGCGGCAGGATAGTGCCGTCAGGACCGAACCGCGGAGGTTTTGGACGACCAGCAGAATATCGAACAGTGTGGCTATCGCCAAAAACAGTGCCGAGATTCGGCTTTTACTGAGAGATTTTTCAGTGACTCTTTGAGAAATGACATAGAGAAAAGCTACTTTAATAACCTGCTCATTGTGTGGTGTATTTTTTGGAGACAGTTTCTAGGGAGGAGGAGGAGGAGGAGGAGGAGGAGGAGTTTTCGGTATTGGTTTTGGAGGCTCCGTGGGTTTTGGAGGAGTTACGACATCAGGACCCCATGGCTTCCAAGGTATAACAGGACCCCATGCAAGGCGTCTGGATTCAGGATTTTTGAGTAATGACTCAAATGACATAACAAAAAAGCATTACCTAAGTAAGAGAGCTATAACAGTTATGTAAAAAGAGGGTGCGCTGTTCTAACGCACCCAATAGAAAAAGGAGAAAGCGCCGCGAAGAGCGGTTTTTGTAAGGCCGTTTTGAGGCGCTTTGGTCACGCAGACTACTCTATCATGCGCGCTAGGCCAGCGCAAGTGCGGAATTTTATACCCTTCCTCTGTCGCGCTTCGCCTCGACGAGGCGCTGTGCAGCAAGAGAAAACGCCGCAACCCGATATGTGACACCAAATTCTGCGGCAAAGCGTGACACGTCGTTCCATGCCCGCTCCATCTCTTCCCGCAGGCGATGGTTCACCTTGCCGCGCTCGATGAGCTCGCCTTTTTTGTTCTGCATCCATTCGAAATACGAGACCGTAACGCCTCCGGCGTTCGCCAAAACATCCGGAATGACAGCGACTTCTTTCCGCTCCAACACTTTGTCCGCTTCTGCAGTCGTGGGACCATTCGCCAGCTCGATGATGAGTTCCGCCTGCACTTTCTCGGCAACGTCTTTCGTGATGACGCCGTCCAAAGCGGCAGGCACAACCACATCCGCGTCCATGGTAAGGACATCGTCGGGCTCGCCTATCGTTACGTCTTCGTCCCGAAGTTTCGTTTCGTCGCATACCGAGCCCTGACAGTACATATCGCGCAAGGACATCTTCTGGCTTTTTATACGCTCAAAGACCTTGGGATCGAGACCTTTCTGGCTCATGACCGAGCCTTTCGAATCAGCAAGGCCGACGATGAGGTAGCCCCGCTCATGTAAAAGCCCCGCCATCGTCGCGCCCGCGTTCCCGAAGCCATGAATCGCGACGCGCAATTTCTTCGG
>CAZVGP010000132.1:0-1589 GCA_964626715.1 uncultured Candidatus Saccharibacteria bacterium | reverse complement strand
TTCAACGAATACTTAAAACAACGGAACAAAACGGAGGACGAGGTTCTGAAAGAAACCGAAGCGCCTGCCGAAAAGCGCGTCTGCCTCGACCTTGTCTTCGCCGAAATCGCCCGCGCGGAAAAAATCCAAGCCGACGAGAAAGAAGAAGAGCGCCTTTCGCACGCCTTGGTCCAGCAGGGCGTCGAGCATGAAACCGCGCACCGCTACGTCCGCGCTACCGTCATGCGTGAGAAAGTGTGGGAGCTTCTTGGTGCGAAAGCCGAGAGCGCTGTATAATGCCGACATGGATGAAAGTCGTGAAGGACTCAGTGGTCTAACTCCAAAAGAAAATCCTTATAACCAGGCAGGAGCTGGAGGAGTGATCAAAAACAATAAAGAAAAAGACGCGGGCGTAAAACCACCTGTAGAAGTAGATGGCCGTGTACCTGTTGGAGGAGGTAGCGGCCAAGGTAGCGCTGGCTAAATCCCGCCACTGAAAACTTTTTGCAAAATTCCTTTCGAAATCAACTCTTTGGGCTCACCGTGGGCGACCACTTTCCCTCTGTCCAAGATGTAGCCGCGGTCGGCGATTTCCAAAAGCGACTTGATGTTGTGTTCGACGACGAGAATGGCAGTTTTACGCTTTTGGTTAATATCTTTGACGAATGCAAATACTTCTTTCACGACTTTCGGCGCGAGCCCAAGAGACGGTTCATCCAGAAGAAGCACTTTCGGATCGGTCATGAGCCCGCGGGCTACCGCGAGCATCTGCTGCTGGCCGCCGGAAAGCGTTCCCGACCGCGCGCGCCGCTTTTCGCGAAGAACCGGAAACATCTCAAAAAGGTCTTGGATGCGCTCTTTCGTGATGCGCGAATCGGCATTCGTATACCCGCCCACTTCCAAGTTCTCTTCAACTGACAAATCAGTAAACACGCGTCGTCCCTGCGGCACGAAGGCGATCCCGCGCGCCACGACCTCGTGCGGCACGGGTGAAAATTCGCTTTCATGCCAGAGGATTTTCCCGTGCTGGATGAGAGCGAGGCCGAAGATAGCTTTGAGAATCGTTGATTTCCCAGCACCATTGGGGCCCATAAGCGCGACGATTTCACCTTCATCGATGGAAACATCAGCGCCGTCGAGCGCTCTCACGCCTCCGTAGTGCACATGTACGTCTTCAATTTTGAGTAATATTTCTTTGATCATGTTCCTAAATAAGCTTCTACCACCTTCGGGTTTTTCAACACTTCCTCGGGCTTCCCCTCTGCAAGCAATTTACCCGCGTCCATCACGACCACGTGGTCGCACAACTCCCGGATGAGCGCCATGTCATGCTCGATAAGAACAATCGTTTTGCCTCCGGCTCGGAGTTCTTTCATGATTCCCGAAATCAACTTCACTATTTCCGGAAAAAGCCCGGCAAATGGCTCGTCGAAAAGGACGATGTCGGCCTTCGTACCGAGCGCCCGTGCGATCTCCAAAAGTTTCCTCTGGCCGTACGAGAGGTTTTTCGCAAGCGCATGCCGCTTCTCCCACAAGCCGACGCGCTCGAGGAGCGTTCTTGCCTCGTTCTCACGAAATATTTTGTGCCGTTCGAAAAGCGCCGTCAAAAC
>CAZVGP010000131.1:0-1645 GCA_964626715.1 uncultured Candidatus Saccharibacteria bacterium | reverse complement strand
AAAAACCGCCCTTCGGGGCGGTTTTTCGTGTTACATTTCCTTAGGTATTTGGCAGGCCACGGTACTTGCGATTTTAATCCATGAGTTTATTTTTTGTATCTTCATATATGCTATACTAGCTGTATGTCTGCTAAAAATACAAAGCGTAAGACATTTTCGGTTATTTTTGATCGAGAGGAGGACGGCCGCTGGATCGCTGAAATTCCGCAGGTCCCAGGTGCTTTAGCCTACGGGAAGACCAAGCCAGATGCTCGTGTCCGCGCAACTGCAATCGCGCTTCGTGCGCTTGCAGACAGAATTGAGCGGAAACGGCCCGTGCGTGCCCTCAACACTCTTTTCATTTCAACATGAAATTTCCGGCCGCTTCGTCGCGGCGGGTGCTAGCCGCACTGCTCCGGATCGGCTGGAAAATCAAACGTCAGCGAGGTTCGCACCGGATACTTGCTCGTCCGGGCTGGGAGGATTTTTCTTTTGCATTCCACGATCGGGAGGAGATCGGGCCGCGCATGCTTGCCCGCATAGCTCGTCACACCGGACTCATACCAGATGACTTGTAAAACGTTACGCTTCTCTGAAAACCCCCTTCAGAGGGCGGTTTTTCGTGTTACATTTCCTTAGGTATTTGGCAAGGCCCATAGTACTTGCAATTTTATAGTATTTATTGTATAGTGTAAGCCATGGATTTCTTGAGGGACATCGCGCAGTCATTCATCCCGAGAGCCGAAAACGACTACAAGCCGTACTTTTTCCGCACCCGCTCGGTCCTTAGCATGCTTGCCATCATCCTTTTCTTGGGTGTTGTGGCGCTCGGCATGCAGACGCTTATCATCAAGAACACCAGTTACCTTGCCGCGGTCATCTCATCCGTTCTCGTTGACCTCGCGAACGGCGACCGCACGCAAAACGGCCTCGAGGGACTTGCCGTAAGCCCTGTCCTTACCGAAGCCGCACAATTCAAAGCAGATGACATGGCAAAGAACAGCTACTTCGCGCACACATCGCCCGACGGCGTGACGCCGTGGTTCTGGTTTAAAGAAGCAGGGTACGAGTTTTCATACGCGGGAGAGAATCTTGCCGTGCGCTTTTCTGATTCGATAGACGTCAATGTCGCATGGATGAGTTCTCCCTCGCACCGCGCGAACATTTTGAATTCCGAGTTCAGCGAAATCGGCGTCGCGACCGCGCAAGGGACCTACGAAGGCCAGCAAGTCGTCTTTGTGGTGCAGGAGTTCGGCCGCCCGGCGGCGGTGCCGCAGCCGCTGCCGGTTCTCGTTGCTGCTCCTGCGGGAACGACAACGCCGAAGACACCCGCGGTTGCCGGCACCTCGACGCCGCTAAAGAAACCAGCGCCGCCTGCCAAAGCGGTTACCATTGCCACGACCTCTCCCGCGGAAGTAGCCGGCACGTCGACTGAAGGCGTGTCGCCAAAGGTCATCCTTGAGAATGACACCTTTATTGCTGTCAAAAACGTCCCTGCGGCGAACTCTCCCGCGGCAGTCGCGGCGGCGTCAGGCGGATGGGTCGCATTCTTTGAGAAACTCTTTACGTCGCCCAAGACGCTCATGAACGTCATCTACCTCATCTTTGCGGCGCTCATCACGGTCGCCTTGGTCTTCATGGTCTTCTTCGAGGTCAAGCGCCAGCA
>CAZVGP010000130.1:0-1661 GCA_964626715.1 uncultured Candidatus Saccharibacteria bacterium | reverse complement strand
GTGCGCCCGGCAGGATTCGAACCCACAATACTAGTTCCGAAGACTAGTGTGATATCCATTTCACCACGGGCGCGAACGAGAAGGAGAATAGCAGCCGCAGGCTGATATTCTCTTCGAGAGAGCGGCCCGAAAGGTTTCCTTACGGGCGTAAGCCGCATCGTACGCTACCGTCTAGGAAAATGAAACAGGTACAATGCCGGTATGACTCGATTTTCCATACCGGAAGAAGTGTCATCGGTCGCAAAAACGCTTGAAAAAGCCGGCCACGAAGCATACCTCGTCGGAGGATGCGTGCGCGATCTTGTGCTCGGAAAACGCCCGAAAGACTGGGACATAACGACAGACGCGACGCCAGAAGAAATCCAGAAACTATTTCCGGAAACCTTCTATGAGAACGAGTACGGAACCGTCGGCGTCGTGCGCGAGACCGACGACCCGACGCTCAAGGTCGTCGAGGTGACGCCATACCGGAAGGAGGGCGCATATTCTGACGCACGAAGGCCAGACAGTGTGGAATTCGTGGTCTCTTTGGAAGAAGACCTGAAGCGCCGCGACTTTACGGTGAATGCCATCGCGTATCGCCCTAAAAGCGGCGAGTTCGTCGACCATCACGGGGGACAAGAAGACCTCAAAAAACAGCTCTTGAGAGCGGTGGGGGAGCCGGAGCGAAGATTCAAGGAGGACGCGCTTCGGATGATGCGGGCGGTGCGACTCTCGGCGGAGCTGGGCTTCGCGATAGAACAAAAAACCGCCGACGCGATCTTCAAGCACGCCGGGCAACTCCAAAAAATTTCAAAGGAACGCATCCGTGACGAGTTTATCCGCATCCTTGAAACCGAGCGGCCGATGCAGGCAGTGTCGCTTGCCCAAAAGCTCGGGCTTCTCCCGCACATTGCACCAGAATTAGAAGCAGGAATCGGAATCGCGCAGAACCAAGCCCACTCGTTCGACGTCTTTGAGCATTTGCTCCGCGCTATGCAGCATGCGGCGGACAAAAACTGGCCGACATCGGTCCGGCTTGCGGCCCTTTTTCACGACATCTCGAAACCGGAGACGAGACGGTGGTCCGACGAAAAGAAAGACTGGACGTTTCATGGGCATGAAGTCGTGGGCGCACGTGCCACAAAAAAAATCCTCGAGCGGCTACGATTCCCAAAAGACATCACCGAGAAAACAGTGAAGCTCGTGCGCTGGCACATGTTCTTTTCTGACCCTGATAAGGTGACGCTCTCTGCGGTGAGGCGCGTCATCACGAACGTGGGGCTGGAAAACATCGAAGAGCTTCTCAATCTGCGAATTTGCGACCGAATAGGCACCGGAAGGCCGAAAGAACAGCCGTTCCGCTTGCGGAAATACATGGCGATGGTTGATGAGGCGCGTCGGGACCCGATAACCGTCGGCATGCTAGCAATAAATGGAAAAGACGTGATGGAAGAAATAGGAGAGAAGCCGGGGCCCAGAGTCGGATGGATTCTTCATGCGCTTCTTGAGGAAGTTTTAGAGGATCCGAAGAAAAATACGCGAGAGTATCTTCTCGAAAAAGTCCGTGTGCTCTCGACAATGGAAGACGCGGTCTTAAAAGAGATGGGAGAAGAGGGGAAAGGGGCGCGCGACGAGGCGGAAGAAGCAGAACTAGCGTCCATTCGCGCGAAACATCACGT
>CAZVGP010000129.1:0-1675 GCA_964626715.1 uncultured Candidatus Saccharibacteria bacterium | reverse complement strand
GGTAGAGACCGTCTATCTCATAGATGCCGCTACGCTCCGATTCCGAGACAACGCGAGGCTTGCTAGGCAATGCAATATGGTAATCCGACATAAAAAACAATAAAAATATTAGCGCGTCAAGTTACTGGTAAAAATCGCCGAGAATTATACTCCGATACCAAAAAACAAGCAATGCGGGCGTGTGTTGTGTAATACCCAAGCGAAAATGTCCTCCCCTCCCAAGTAGAAATGTCCTCCCCTGGGGCCGCACGATGGTGAAGATATCAATTCACCTATTGCTGTCTCATGGAAGAAAAGAAACTCACCCCGACGGAGCGGGAGCGATACGATATTATCCGCGCCTGCATTGACGGCGATCTCACGAACAAGGAGGCAGCCAACCGTCTGCAATTGCACATCCGCCAGATACGCCGATTGAAGCGGCGCGTGGAAAAAGATAACGACCGAGGCGTCATCCACGGCGGGAAAGGCAAGACCTCGAACAACGCGACCGACAAGGAAGCGGTGTCTGCCATTGAAACCTTTTTCAAAGAAGAAAAGCATCACGACTTCGGCCCCACGTTCGCGCAGGAACAGCTTGTGAAGCAGAAAGGTATCGTGCTCGGCCTTGAGACGCTCCGGCTCCTCATGATCAGGAAAGGATTCCATACGGAGCACAAGCGGAAGGGTCCCGGCATTCACCGTGAGTGGCGCGAGCGGGTCGCTATGTATGGAGAGATGATTCAGTTCGACGGCTCGTACCACGATTGGTTTGAGAATGGTGACGAAGAGTGTCTTCTCGGAGCGATCGACGATGCGACTGGCACCATCATGCGTACCGTCTTCGACGACAACGAAGGCGTGGCAGCGGTCTTCCGCTTCTGGTGGGCATATATCGAGACACGCGGCCTTCCGGGCACCATATACCTCGACAAATTCAGCACATACAAGGTGAATCACAAGAATGCCGTCGACAACGAAGAACTCATCACGCAATTCAAAAGAGCCATGGGAGAGCTCGGCATACGAGTCATCAACGCTAACTCACCGGAAGCAAAGGGGAGGATCGAGCGGCTCTTCGGGACGCTCCAGGACCGCCTCGTGAAAGAGATGCGACTGATGGATATCAAAGATCGTGAGAGTGCCGACCGCTTTCTCGCAGAAACGTACGTGTCCGATCACAACAAACGCTTCGGCGTCTCTCCCCGGCAGGAAGGCGACGCGCACCGGAAGCTCACCGACGAGATGAAGAAGAAACTTCCCTCGATCTTTTCTGTTCAATCGAAGCGGAATGTGAACAATGACTATACGATCAGATTCAAAAACAAGTGGTTTCAACTGGCAGCGATACAAGAAACAACGGTATACAAAACTGACACGGTGACCGTTGAAGAGCGACTGGACGGCACCATTCACATCCGACTCAAAGATACCTATCTTGCGTACACGGAGCTTCCTGCACGTCCGCAGCGCGTGCGCATGAAGGTGACCGCGCTCACCAAAGAGAAACCTCTCTGGAAACCACCGGCAAATCATCCGTGGCGGAAAGCGGCAAAATTGGGCGCTGAGCGAGCGGCTGCCAAAAAATCAAACAACGCGCGCTAGATTCTCACAAGAGGACATTTCTACTTGGGTCTGACACGTTCTTTTTTGTTAATCGTGACCCGCAGGAAGGGCACGGATGCCCGTTTTTTTA
>CAZVGP010000128.1:0-1694 GCA_964626715.1 uncultured Candidatus Saccharibacteria bacterium | reverse complement strand
CCTGCCCTTTGAGAGGCGTTTTCCCTTTCACGTTTGCGCGATGCGGATTCACGACTTCTACGCTGGCGCCCATCACGATGAGGTCTTTTACATAGTTGAGGCGTCCGTCGAAAATTGTCTCGTGCACGGCACTCTCCCCTTCCGCTTGCGTCAGGAGAACTGTGAACGGCGCCTGCGCGTCGGTTGGAAAACCCGGGTACTCGTGCGTGCGGAGTTTCACCGGATGAATCGATTCCGGAGCGCGCACCGTAACGGAATCTTTCGAAACCGAGAGCGGAACTCCCATCGCGGAGAGCATGTCGAGAACCGCATCAAGGTGCGACGGCTCAACGCCGGTTACAGTGAGTTCCTTCGCTGCGAGCGCACCGAGAGCGAGAAATGTCGCCGCTTCGATCCTATCCGGAATCACGCGGAATGGTTTTTGCGGCGGCGTGAGCACGGAAGGCTGAATGGTAATCGTCGAAGTGCCGGCTCCTTCTATGTTCGCACCGCAGGATTTGAGGAATCCCGCGAGCGCCATGACCTCGGGTTCCATCGCGCAGTTTTTGAGCGTTACCGGCCCTTTCGCCAATGTCGCAGCCATCATGAACGTTTCCGTCGCCGTGACGGAAATGATCCTGAAGAAAAACTCTCCGCCCGAAAGGCCGTTCGGAGCAGAGAGCGTGTAGGTGTCGCCTGCTTCGGTGAACGCTGCGCCAAATTTTTTGAAGCCGGAGATGAAGATGTCTATCGGCCGCTCGCCTATCACGTCTCCACCGGGGTGCGGGAATGTCACCTCGCCAAGGCGCGCGAGCGTGGGGCCCAAGAGGACCACGCTCGCGCGCATGGACTTCGCGAGCTCCTGCTTGAGAACGGCTCCGGAAAGGGCTTTTGCGTTGATGGTAAGCTCGCTTCCTTCTCTCGAAATAAACGCCCCCATGCCTTCGAGGATGCGGCCCATGGAAGCGACATCGGAGATGTCCGGAACGTTCGTGAATCTCGATTCCCCCCCTATCAGAGCCGCCGCGGCCATGAGCTTGAGGATGTTGTTTTTTGCCCCGAAAACAGGGATCGAACCCTTTAAGAGTTTTTTCCCGGAGAGGCCTTCGATAACAAACGCATTTGCCATATTAGGTACATTGTATATGCTCGAATCAGCGTACACTCGGCGACTTGACTTATCTATTCATCCAAGATAGAATGTACAAGTATGGTGAATCAAAGCGAACTCTTCGAGAGAGCGGCCAGAGAGGAGGATGAAAAGGCTTCCAGAGGGAGAAACCTAGAGATTGGCGGATGGGTAGTTACCGGAGGAGCGGCTCTTGTTATTGCTGATCTTATTTTTACCGGAGGTTTAGTTACTGCCGGCAAGTTAACGTTGGAAGCAGTAGCCGCATTAATAGCTGCTGCAGTAGGTGGATTCACAACCTTTGTAGGAAGAGTTAATAAAAATTCTTCTCGAGGGATTTCAGAGACCTGGAGAAACGGAGCTAGACAGCAGAAAAGGTAAGAAGAAGAAATGGGTAAATTAAAGGCTGATTCTAATAGAATTTAAAAGCGTTTTCAGCTTTTTGATTTCTGATTCCGGCGGTAAGCTGGGCATATGTTCGTAGTCCGGGTCGTTCCAATATCGCGCGGCATATTCAGGGATGAGCTGACGTTCTTTTCGCGCGAGCCGCTGCCCGAAGGTTCTCTCGTTTCCGCACCTGTCAGAG
>CAZVGP010000127.1:0-1698 GCA_964626715.1 uncultured Candidatus Saccharibacteria bacterium | reverse complement strand
TCTTCGGTAATCATGCCTCCATCCAAAACGACGATGCGATCCATTTTTCTGATGGTTGAAAGCCGGTGCGCGATGACGATGGCGGTTTTGCCTTTGACGAGCGTGTCCAGCGCATCTTGGATCAGCGCTTCCGAGTGCGAATCAAGACTCGACGTCGCTTCATCCAAAACAAGTATAGGGGCGTTCTTTAGAATCGCGCGGGCTATCGCGATCCGCTGGCGCTCGCCTCCGGAGAGCTTGATGCCGCGCTCGCCGACGAATGTGCTATACCCGAGCGGCAAGGATTCGATGAACTCATCGCAGTGAGCGAGCGTGGCCGCCCGCTTCACCTCCTCGTCCGTCGCATCCAGGCGGCCGTAGCGGATGTTCTCGAGAAGCGAGCGGTGAAAGAGGACCGGCTCCTGCGGCACGAGCGCGATGTTTTTCCGCAAACTCTCCTGCGTCGCGCGAGAAATGTCCTGCCCGTCGACGAGGATTCTCCCGGAGGTAAGGTCATAGAACCGGAGAAGAAGACGCACAAAGGTCGTCTTTCCTGCTCCCGATGGCCCCACGAGACCGACCTTCTGCCCGCCGGGGATCGTGAGCGAGATGCCATTGAGAACCGGCTGGCCCTCCTGAAACTCGAAGAGGACATCATCAAATACGATTTCCCCTCCGTGGACCGAGAGCTCACTCGCGCCCGGCGCGTCCGCGATCTCATGCGGCAGCTTCAGTATCTCCACCATCTCTTTGGAATCGGCAAAGACCTCGTAGACCGTGCGGACGATGCGGCCGAAATCCCACAACTGCCCCGCGAGCTGGATGATGTAGACCTGCACCAAGACGAAGGTCCCCAGCGTCATCATGTTCTTCTCCCAGAGCCCGATGCCGTAATAAAAGATGAAGAACTCCGCGATCCAGATGACTGCCGATTGCACCGCGTCGAAAGAGGAGTTCACGTTCCAGGTGCGCTTCGTGATTCGCGACTGCTCGTTTGTCACCGAGCCGAAATACTCTTTCTCGTACGGGAGGGCCGTGAACAAGGCGACCGAGTTCTGGTTCGTGAGGATGTCGGCAAGGGCGCCGGTCGTCTTCGAATCGGCTGCGGCTATCTGGATGTTGTATTTCACGCGCCAGATCGCAAACACGTAGTTCAGAACGAAAAAGACGACGACCCAGATGACGATGATGCCGGAGAGAAGCGGCGTGATGGTCCACGTGATGACGACCGCTCCCACGGTCGTGACAAGGAGCGGGATGAAGTTGAAGGCGACGGTATCGGCAATGCGCTCGAACGCCCGCGCGAAGCGCCCGACCCGCTGAATGAGGCTTCCGGTGAAGGTGTTCGTGAAGAATGAGAACGAATGCTGGACGAGGTATTCGAAAGCGATGTTCCGGAGGCGCGCCATCGTGTCGGGCTCGAACTTTTGGAGCCCGAAGAGCGCGATATTCCGGCTCGCCCACGTGAACGCATGGAGGGCGAGTATCGCGAGGATGGTCGAGATGAGGATGCTCGCCGAAAGGGAGCGGTCCGCCGTGCTCGTCAGCGTGTCAAAGAAACGCTTGTAGAGGAGCGGCGTGAAGACGTTCGCGACCGAGGCCGCAAAGAGAAGAAATGCAGTACCGAGGGCGAGAAGGCCGTCGGGCCGGAGGCCCTGCCACATCGCTTTTGCAACATCTTTGACGCCAACCGGCGGATACTGAATCTTCGTTTGCATG
>CAZVGP010000126.1:0-1709 GCA_964626715.1 uncultured Candidatus Saccharibacteria bacterium | reverse complement strand
GTGATTCTTCCCTAACAGCACATGAAAACCCGAGCATTCCGAGCTCGGGTTTTTTCTTGTATGGATTTGGTCCCCATAGTGGGCTGTCCCTCCAATGCCCAGAGTCAGAATCGACCAATTCCGACTCGCGTACGACTTGAAAGAACTTTCTCAATACGCCGATGCCCGCGATGATCAATCCACCAGCAACTATGGGGATGACAAGATATGCGTGCCCGGTGACAATCGCGATGCCCGAAGCGACGGCAACGCCACTACCGACCGATGCAAAAAACCGCAGCAATGTTCTTTTTTCTCCTGGAAACATAAGTTTCCATTCAATGGGGGGCTCTGGCAGTTTCATCGCGGACATACGCTTGGGATCGTCTGAAGCGAACTGACGGGTTCTTCCAGAGGTTAAAGTAAAATCGAACTGGGTCGAATCGGTCTGGGATCTGACTTCACGAAGAGGAGTCGCTTCAGCGCGGGTTCTCCTGCGGGCGGGCCGGAGTTCGGGGCCCGCATCAAATGCGCTTCCTCTTTTTCTGAAAAGTGAATCAAGACCCATATAATGTAGGCTTTTATAAATTAACATATAAATATATAATGGTCAATACTTCACTATTCACAGGGTATAGTGAGCAGTATGGACACGAAAGATATACAAACTCTTCTGGAAGAAAAATATGCCGGCGTTCCGATGCCGGCATACGAAGCCGACCTCGACCGGCTCACCGAAGGCGAGCCGGTTGATTACGTCATAGGCTGGAAGCCCTTTCTCGATTGCAAGATTTTCCTCGATAGCCGGCCGCTCATTCCGCGCACCGAGACGGAATACTGGGTCGAACGAGCGATAGCAGAAATCAAACGCGAACGCGGCTCTGCCGCGCTCGCGTGCCTCGATCTCTTTGCCGGCTCCGGAGCAATCGGAGTTGCCGTGCTGAAACACCTCCCGAACGCCCGCATCGATTTCGGAGAAATCGATGCGGCACATTTCCCTACCATCAAGAAAAACATTCGCGAAAACAGAGCCGATGAATCAAAAAGCCGCATCATCCAAACAGACGTTTGGAATAGCGTCCCCGAAACCTACGATCTCGTCTTCGCGAACCCGCCATACCTTTCAAAAGGCCGCCTCGAGCGAATACAAAAATCCGTTCTTGCGTACGAGCCGGAATCAGCGCTCTTTGCCGGAGAAGATGGCTTCCTGCTCATCCAAAAAACAATAGAAGGAGCCGTACAGCATCTCAAAAAAGGAGGGGCGATGTATCTCGAACACGAACCGGAGCAGGGAGAAGCGGTACGGTCGCTCGGACACGCATGCGGCTTTGTGGTTGAGACCCGCACTGACCAGTATGGCATGCTCCGATATTCGGCTTTGAAACTGTAACCTGCACGCTGATACCTGCGAGCTTCCGTGTGTGGCATACTGTAGCCATGCAGGACCAAGCTGTACCCCAGTTGCCTTCCGTCCCTTTAGCCGGAGCGCCGGTGCTTCTGTGGTTTTTCTTCGCGATAGTCTTTCTCATCACGGCCTATTTCGTTTTTGCGGAGCTCTATCACTGGCTCCGGTGGGGCTACATGTATCCTCTCGTGTGGCTCGCGCTCCCGGTCTATCTCGTCGTTGTCGTCGTGCTTCTCGGGGCGATGGTTGCGGGAATCTCGGCGGCATAACGTATGCAAACGGTACTCGGATTCAAGGATTTCCGTGAAGGTGAGCGCGTCGTCTC
>CAZVGP010000125.1:0-1726 GCA_964626715.1 uncultured Candidatus Saccharibacteria bacterium | reverse complement strand
GGATCACGACATCCTCAAGGAAAATCTGGAAATTTTGAAAAACTCAGCAGACCAAAACGGCAACGCTCTGACGGTTATCACACTGCCCATGCCGGGGAACATCCCTGTGCATGAAGAGCGCCTGCCGGCAAGCTATGCCAATTTTTATATCGGCAACCGCACCGTGCTGGTTCCGATATTCGGAACAACTAATGACCAAAAAGCGCTCGACGTACTGCGATCCGTTTTCCCTGACAGAAAAGTGATTGGAATCGATGCAACGTATCTTGTGTATGGTTTCGGCACATTCCATTGCATGAGTCTGCAGCAGCCGCTGCCCTAAAGACTTCTCTATTGAATACCGGGGTATTTTCCCTATACCCCAACACCACTGTTTACGAGGTGGTGGTCGTCATAAATGACAGTTTCTTCACGAGGCGTGGGCTTTACTAAAAAATAAATTTTCGAAACATTGGTGCGGGGGTATACTGACCCGATGCGTGTCATGAAATTCGGAGGGACCTCGGTGGGCACTGCCGAGCGCATCAAAAAAGTCGCGCGGATAGTGCGCGATGCGCTCCCCGCAAAACCCGTGGTAGTCGTATCGGCGGTTGCTGGAGTCACCGATGTACTTCTCAAACTCAGCAAAGAAACGTCCCGAGATAAACGCCTGAAAAGACTCGGAACAATCGAGACAACGCATCGGGAAATCCTTGAAAAGCTTGGCCTCGACCACGCGCTCCTTGACCGTGAATTCCGTGCATTGGAGATTCTCGCGAAGAGGCGGCAGAAGCCGAGCATACAGATGCTCGATCGGTATCTTTCCTTCGGGGAACGATTGTCCGCGCCGCTTGTCGCCGGAGCCCTGCAGACAGTCGGAATCCGTGCAGAGGCATTCCCTGCGTGGGAGCTGGGCATGATCACGGACGAGCGGTTCGGAGACGTGGAACCGCTTCAAGGCTCGTATCCGCTGCTCAAGAAAAAGATTAAAGCGCTTCAGTGCGTGGCGGTTATTACCGGCTACATCGGCAAAACGAAAAAAGGCGAGATAACGACGCTCGGCCGTGGCGGATCGGATTACACCGCGGCAGTGGCCGGCGCTGCGCTTCATGCAGAGCGCATACAAATATGGAAGGAAGTGGACGGCATCATGACGGCAGACCCACGACTGGTGCCGAAAGCGAGAGTCGTGTCCGAGCTCGCATTCGAAGAAGCATCGGAGCTCGCCTACTTCGGCGCAAAAGTCCTTCATCCGAAGACGATTCTGCCCGCGATGAAAAACAACATCCCGGTGCAGGTCGTCAATACCTTCAATCCGAACGGGAAAGGGACAACGATCGTGAGCAACTTCGCAAAGAGGCGGCAGAAGCGCGAAACAGTGGAAGCCCTGACGTTCAAGAAGCATGTGATCGCGATACACATACGCTCGCCGGAGTTCTTTGAAGGGAGCGGCCTCATGGCCCGTATTTTCAGTCTTTTCGAGAAATATAGGACGAGCATCGATGTCGTTTCGACGTCTGTCGCGAGTGTGTCGCTCACTATAGACAACGACGCGCACCTCGCTGCGCTCGTACGCGCACTCGGGAAACTGGGTACGGTGGAGATCGAACGCAGAAAGGCGATCGTCTGCGCGGTCGGCGGCGCCGTGAACGCTGCGGGAGTCGCGGGCCGTATGTTCACGGCGCTCGGCATGCATGGCATCGAGGTCGAAATGATATCGCAGGCGGCGGGAGGCATTTCCATCACC
>CAZVGP010000124.1:0-1766 GCA_964626715.1 uncultured Candidatus Saccharibacteria bacterium | reverse complement strand
CGGCAGTGCTCGTGGTCGCGACGAGAGAATTTCCCGTCGAAGTCGCTACCGAAACGTTCGCGGAGCCGTCGGACACTGGTGCATGCCCCGGACGGTTCGCCTCAAGAAAAGCAATCGAGCCAACAATAACAGCAAGAACGGCGACGGTAGCGAGTGTGCGAGCGTATGCGGGCATGTTAGCGAAGAAGAATGCTGTTAAGCAAACTGAAGTTCGCGATCAAGGGAAGGCTCTGCGTAAAAACGAGGATGCCGAGAATGATAAGGATAATGCCAAACGCGATGTTTATGTACGTGAGCCACGGACCGATTCGTTCCACAAAGGCTGCGGCTTGTGAGACGAACGCCCCGACAATGAGAAACGGGATGCCAAGACCGAGTGAATACGCCATGAGAAGTGAAAACGCCGTCGCGGGATGAGCCGCAGCAAGAGCGAGTATGGCCCCGAGGGCGGCGCCGACGCAGGGCGTCCACCCCACGGCAAACGCAGCACCGAAAATCAAGGACGTGAGATACCGCGAAGAAAATTTCCTCTTCACGTTCATCTTGTGTTCGCGGTCAAGGAACGGGACTTTCACAAGACCCGTGAGGTAGAGGCCGAAAAAGATGATGACGGCTCCACCGATCCACGAAAGCCACTCCTGTACCCCGTATGCCGCTGATTTGAGAACGCCATTCAAAAGAACCCCGAGTGCCGCAAACACGAGCGAGAAGCCGAGCACGAAAAAAACGCTATTCAAAAATATCTCAAGGCGTCCGTTCCCCTCCGGCTTTGCGGCGGTTGCGCCCGCAAGATAGGCGAGAAATCCCGGAATGATGGGGAGGATGCAGGGCGATAGGAAGGAGACGACGCCTCCGAGGAACGCGACTGTGAGCGGGATGGTGTTCATGCGGTTTCAGGACAGTATCACATGAATGCCGCGATGCCGCAGGGCGGCATCGCGGCATGACGCATCTAGCTTTTCTTATCTTTCCGGTCGTCGGGAGGCGCTGGCGATGGTGGGGGTGGGGGTGGGGAAGAAGGCGCAGGAGAAGGCGATGTCGGTTCTATATCCATGGTAGTCACAGGATAACATCCGCAAGCACGTCTCTTCAATCGAGTTTCAAGGGGCGGATTGGCGCCAATACGGCCTTTGGATTCCGTTTCCACTCGTCAGAGACATCCGCGTAGAGTTCAAGCTCATTGCCGTCAGGATCAAGAATGTAGAGGGAGTGCGTCACCGTATGGTCCGACATGCCGATGACTGTAACCCCTTTTCCTTTGAGTTCTTTATATGCCTTCTTCAGGTCTTCCGTTGAGTCGCCGATTTTGAAGCCGATATGATAGAGCCCGGGCTCGAGGCCATGCTGCCGGGGCTCGCCGCCGATTTCTATGAGGAGAAGCTCGTGATGTGTGCGTCCCGAAGAAAATATCGCGGTGCCGTTTCCGCGTTCTATTTCATGAAACCCGAGCGTGTCTTTGTAGAAGTCCGCCGAACGCTCAAGGTTCGACACATAGAGGACCACGTGCCCAAGTTCTTTTATTTTCATAGAAACATAGAGTGGTTGGCAACAAAAATACCATATGGTATTTTTGTTGCCAACAGTGTCATTTGCCCATACTTAGTTCTTCTTGCGCACAAAGAGCATGACAACAATGAGAAGCGCGAACACAGAGAACGCGACCAAGGGGAACGTGATGTAGCCGAATTCGAACAAAAAGCGCTTCACGCAGTCACCTCCTGAAGCAGGGCATGGAAAAGGACTCTCTCCGACCATCTGGATGTAAT
>CAZVGP010000123.1:0-1778 GCA_964626715.1 uncultured Candidatus Saccharibacteria bacterium | reverse complement strand
GTACGCGGTACTATTTTTTGTCGTCGCTCTCGTTTTCGCATTTGCCGCTTATAAGACTGCTGTATACAAAGCAATACCCGCACAATCATCGGGACCGGCGGCAATCGAATACGGCGTGCCTATGCGCGTGTCACGCGTCATAGACGGCGACACTATAGACTTAGCGAACGGGGCGCGCCTGCGGTACGTCGGCATCGACACGCCGGAAGAGTTCGACCCGCGAAAGCCGATGCAATGTTACGCCGTAGAAGCAGCGGCCGAGAACAAACGGCTTGTCGAAGGGAAAGACGTCATCATTTACAAAGACGTCTCGACGACGGACATCTACGGGAGATTCCTCGGATTTGTATATCTCGCCCCCGCTTCTACTTCCGGCGCGGCCGCTACATCGTCCGGAACATTCGTGAACGCGACATTGGTGCGCGAAGGTTTTGCGTTCGCATATCCGTACAAGCCCGACACGTCGAAATCGGCGGAGTTCGCGGAGGATGAAAAAAATGCACGTGAAGCCGGCTTGGGATTGTGGTCTCATTGCCAAGTGCACACGACGTCGAGCGGGCGCGAGCAGACAAATGCGCTTTAGGTTCTCTAAACGTGATAAATTACATACGGTCATGGATTACTTTAGGATTTCGGACGAGAAAGTAAAAGCGGGGACGGATTGAATTTTTTGTGCCTATGCATGCGCTTGGAATTGCCTTTGGCGTCTTTGATGGCCTCCACGAAGGCCATCGATATTTTCTTTCTTCTGCCGCGGAAAAATGCGGTACGCTCATCGTTGCTGTCGCGCCGGATGGGGCGGCAAGCATTCTCAAAGGGCGCGCGCCGAAGCACTCTTTGGAAGCGCGCATGGCCGCGGTCTCTTCTTTCAATCCCGCTCTTGTTGTCGTTATCGGCGACGCCGCTTTGGGTTCATGGAAAGTTCTCAAGGTTCACAAGCCCGATGTCGCGATTCTCGGATACGATCAGCAGGGTCTTGCAAAGGAACTTCACGCACGCTCCACTCCTTATATATACGCTTCTGCGTATGAACCGGAGCATTTCAAATCGAGCATTCTCAATGGTGAAGAAAAGAAACCACATTCCGCAAGCGGAAGTTAGGAAGGCAAACATATGAAAACCTTCATCTTCGGATTCCTCGCGTGGCTGCCGCTCGGGCTTGCGATAACAGGAATCTCCGCCCTCGTGTATCTCACAGTCCAGCAAGACCTTCGGCAGGGCGCGAATGATCCGCAAATCCAGATGGCTGAAGATGCAGCGTCGGCGTTTCAGGAAGGAGCGGATCCGGTCTCGCTCGTGCCGAATGATTCTGTCGAGATTTCGACGAGTCTCTCGCCCTACATCATGATCTTCGACGAACAAGGGGATCTCGTCGTCGGCAATGCGGCCTTGCACAGTACTGCGCCGTCGTTGCCCCAAGGGGTATTCGACACGCGCGCATGGAACGCTCCCGTCATCGGTCATCACCTGACGTGGATGGTGCCTCCGGGCGAGAACCGCTTCACCTGGCAGCCGGAACCGGGCGTGCGCTCCGCAGTCGTGCTTGTGCATGTTGTCGGAGGGCAGGCAGGATTCGTCGCGGCGGGGCGGTCGCTCCGAGAAGTCGAGAAACGGGAAGATCAACTTTCATTCAACGTATTCATCGCATGGATTCTTACGATGGCCGGCTCGCTTTTTCTCACGCCCGCGTACGCGTTTCTCAAGCAGAAACAGGCCTAAAAGAGACTGAGAACAAGAAGGGTTTTTTTATTTTCCAGAGTTGCTTCACCCCGTGAGAT
>CAZVGP010000122.1:0-1794 GCA_964626715.1 uncultured Candidatus Saccharibacteria bacterium | reverse complement strand
GGAAAGTTCAGGCAGGCTAACGAGAGTAAGTTTTTTCATCTGCTCTTCACTGTCAACGAAAATCCCAGTCTCGGTCTGAAACAAGTAAAGCGTGACATGCACCGGTTGCAGAGGTAATGCAAGGCCGAGCGAAGAGTGAATCTCCGTGAAAAGTGAATTGAGGTTTGATACAGCGCATGAAGCAAGGATAGTCCGCTCTTTTTCACGTACTGCCTGTCGCAATTCCCCTGAAAATGACTGCGGGTGGATCGGGGAACGCTCGACAAAAGCCTGGAACAGTGAGAGCAGGGCTTCATCGTGCTCATTCGTGTGAACAAGTGTTACATGAAATTCTTTTTTCTTAGTGAACGTAACCCCGTTCCACAACACGTTCCCCGGCAACATTTCAAAAAGCGCTACCGAAAGATCGAGTCTGATGAAAAATCCGCTCTTTGTTGTTCCTGAGTGATACGGTGCGTGTAGTTCTGGCATCTAGTGTTTACGGGCTGCGGCCGCTTTGATAAACGCGTTGAACAAAGGGTGCGGTTCGAGGGGTCTTGCTTGAAGTTCCGGATGGAACTGTGTCCCGAGCATAAAGGGATGGACTGATTTCGGCAACTCCGCTATCTCCATGAGAATGCCCGAAGGCGAGACGCCAGAAAACACGATACCGGCTTTTTCAAATTGCTCTACATATTTGGGATTCACTTCGTAACGGTGGCGGTGGCGCTCTTCGATGAGGTCTTTCCCGTACGCGGCGTGCGCAATCGTGCCTTTCTTCAATTCCGCAGGATACACACCGAGACGCATCGTCGCGCCATAGTCATTCTCGGCGATTTTTTTCTTTTGATCGGGCATGACGAGAATGACCGGATCTCTGGTCTTCGGATTTATCTCGGTCGTGTGTGCGTCCGCGATGCCAAGGACATGGCGCGCGTACTCGACGAGCATGAGCTGCATGCCGTAGCAAAGCCCGAAGTAGGGAATTGTATGCTCGCGCGCATACTCGATGACCTTGATCTTGCCCTCGATGCCGGTTTCACCAAAGCCGCCCGGAACGATGATGCCGTCGTATTTTTTCAGATCCGAGAGCGGAACCTTTCCCTGCTCAAAATCCTTCGAATTGAGCCACGTAATCTTCGGCTGTAACCCTTGCGCGTAGCTTGAGAATTTGATTGCTTCTATGACGGAGAGGTACGCGTCCGAGAGCACAAAATCGCCCGTGTCGAAATACTTCCCCACGATAGCGATGTTAATCTCTTTCGCCGCAGTCTTTCCTTTTTCGACGAATCGCTTCCACTGCGACAGATCGGTTTTGTGCTTTGCGCGGAGCTTCAGAAGCTTCAGGAGCAAATCCCCAAGACCGTCCCGCTCGAAGTTCAATGGCACATCGTAGATGGAGTCGACATCCGGCGCAGAGATGACCGCCTCGGGTTTCACATTGCACCAGATGGCGAGTTTCTCTTTCCGTTTTTTATCCAAAGGCCATTCGCTCCGTGCGATGATGACATCCGCCTGCACGCCGTAGGAGTTCAATTCGCGCACCGCGTGCTGGGTGGGGCGTGTTTTCATCTCTCCGATTTTATTGGGAACCGGCAGATACGACACCATGATGAAAATGACGTCGTCCGGATTCTGCATATGCATGACCCGCGCGGCTTCTATAAAAAGCGCATTCTGGAAATCACCGACCGTGCCACCGATCTCGATAACCGATACATTGGAGCCGTTATAGGACGCGGCGGCTTTGAAGCGCCGGACGATCTCGTCTCTGACGTGCGGAATCGCTTCGACGAAGCGGCCGCCGTAGCCAAG
>CAZVGP010000121.1:0-1799 GCA_964626715.1 uncultured Candidatus Saccharibacteria bacterium | reverse complement strand
CCGGTGAGACGCCGCGTGCCATGGGGGATGGAGGGCGCATTGCGTCTGTCGTTGACGTGCTTGTAGAGAACGCGGTCATGTACAGTCCAAAAGGGAGCACGATAGAGATTGTTATTGTTTCTGCAGGCGATCGCGTGAAATTTTCGGTGAAGGATTCCGGTATCGGCGTCAACGCGGAAGACCGCGGGCGCATCTTCACAGGGTTCTACCGCACGAACGCCGCAAAAACGACGGATACTGAAGGAGTGGGCCTCGGACTTTCGATTGCAAAAACCGTCGTCGAGAAATTGGGCGGAGCGATTGGCGTCGAATCGGAAGGCGAGCGGAAAGGAAGCATGTTTTGGTTCACGCTTCCCTCGGCGCGCGCAGGTATTTCTTAGCTTGCCTGCTTCACAATTTCCTCGAGCTTGTCTTTCGTGAGAAGCCCTTTCTGCGCGCCGACTCCCTGCACGACGTAGGCGGCGTTTATCGTGCCTCTGAACGTCGCGTCTTTAAGCGGCATGCCCATGGTGAGGTAGGCGGCGGTTGTCGAGGAGAATGCGTCGCCCGCGCCGGTTCTATTGACCGGCGGTTTTAAATCAGGATACATGTCGAGATGGGTCAGTTCCCCTTCATGGAGCGCAAAGACGCCGTTTCTTCCATCTGTCACGATGACGATTTTCGGCCCGAGTGCATGGAGTTTTTCTGCTAGTTCCTGAACTTTTTCCGTTTTTGGTATTTCCAGTACCCGCTCCGCTTCCTCTTTGTTCACGACAAAAAGGTCGGCCCGGCGGTAGAGGCGCTCGAGCCGCTTCGCGCCCATCTTCATCTGGAACGTTCCGGGTTGGAATGCAAAAAATACTTTCGGGTGCACTTCAAGATACTCGGCGACGGCGTCGTGGTAGCGTTCGGTCCCTTGCGCGATCGAAGAAAAATAAATCGTCTTTGGCTCCGGCAAATCGGTAGGGAAGCGGTAGGGGTATGCTTCGTGCTTGATAAGGATGGTGCGTTCCGAATGGAACGAAAGGACATAGTGATGATTCGTCGGCACGTCCTTGTGCCGCGCAATGAACGAGGTGTCCAGACCCTCGCGCGCAAAAGTCGCCATGATGTCGTCTCCGTAGCGGTCGGTGCCGATATTGCTCACGAATCCCGACGAAAGCCCGAGGCGCGCCGCGGCTACCGCGGCGTTTGCGGCGTTCCCGACACCAAGGACCAAGGTCGAGCCCTTGAAGGGAATCTTATCTCCCCAGCGCATCGAGATCGTGCACTCTTCGTTGTTGATATCGCAGTGGATGCTTGCGTCTTCGAGCTCGATAAACTCGTCGACGGTCGTGTCTCCGATCGCGACGAAATCAGCCATAGAAGGATTATAACACTCGGCTTTCGGAGCGGGGTATACTCCTTATATATGTCTCTCGCCGATGAGCTCAAAGGCGTCGTGCAGGGCGACGTGTCGGATGCGCCGGACGTCCTGAAGACGAATAGCCGCGACGCGAGCTTGTTTTCTGTTATGCCGAAGGTCGTCGTAAAGCCGCGCGACACGCACGATGTCGAGGCAGTCGTTTCGTTTGCCTCTGAAAAAAAGAAGAAAGGGAAGAGCATATCGATAACGGCCCGTTCGGGGGGAACCGATATGTCAGGAGGTCCCCTTAATGATTCGATTATTCTCGATATGAAAAGCTTCAACCGCTTTCTCGAGCTTGGTGGCGACCCCGACGCTTCGGGCGGGGCAGGCTACGCAGTTGTCGAGCCGGGGATGTACTTCCGCGATTTCGATAAGGAAACGAAGAAAAAAAATCTTGAGCTCCCGAGCTACA
>CAZVGP010000120.1:0-1807 GCA_964626715.1 uncultured Candidatus Saccharibacteria bacterium | reverse complement strand
AATAAAGACCGGGTGACTGCGATTGGAATTGTGTAAAGCAAGTTTGCAATCGTCATAACTATATAAAAATAGGCAGCTTCCCTTGCACCGAGGTCATTGATGATGATAATCGGCAACAACGTGAGCGGGATAAGATTTAAGGCATCTGAGACGTAATTGGCCGTCGAATACTTCCAGACACCCACAAGGATCTCGCGGGAAATCCCGAAACGCGGATGGTAGCCGAAGCGCGTGACGAGGACATAGAGGCTCAACACGAAGCCGATCATCTGCCCTACTGCCGCTGCGGAAAAAATCCCGAATGCGCCCCACATGGCGAACGAAAGCGGCAAGAGAACTTTCACGACGCTGAAAATGCTATTGATAATGAGGGAAAATGCCGTGCGGCGGTATCCGATGAACGCCGCATCAGTAAGGACGTTGAGTGAGGCAGTCACGCAGAAAACAACAAACATCCCGGCGACGGAAGGGTCGCGAAGAACGAACCCGAGTTCCGGTGAAATCCATTTTACAAATACGACAAAAGCACCTGAGAGGACTACGGCGACGATTCCGACGAGCATAATGCTTGTGTTCAGTAAGTCATTCCCTTTTTTGGACCGCGAAATGAAGCGTATGAGAGAACTGTCGAATCCGACAAGGCTCAAAACTGCGATCATGTTCATGACCGAAACAAGAGCTGTCGCGACGCCGATGGCTTCTGTCGGGACCAGATGCGCGCTCACAAGCCAGAAGAAAAACCCGAAAGCGGCTAAGACCCCGCTTGCAAGCATGAGGTACAGGGCGTTCCGGAATAAGCTCTCCCGGTATAGAGAAATGAACCTTTTGAGCATGATCGGAGGGCCTTTGAAAGAAAGGCTCCGAGAACTATACTTGAACATCTGTGCCAATACAAAACCAGAAAATGATCGGCTCTATGATTCCTACTCTAAAAAGAAAACATCCCTTCCAAGTTTTTTTGGTTCTTATCTTGGCAGCGATAGGGATTACGCTCGCGATCGCTTCATACGAAAAGCCCGTTCAGCCGCTAATAGCGTTGTCCACTGCTCCGCAAAACACATCAACAGAGATAATCGCCACGTCTGCTCCGAAAAATGCTTTGAAAGCTAGCACGAATCCTCCGGCGCAAGTAAAGCCTGTGCCGGTAATAGGAAACCTGTCCTACGCCATCGGATTGTCCGTTGCTGACACGCTGTCTTTCGTGAGCAATCAGGAATTACAGAAGCGGCTCGACGATATGGCATCCTTGGGAGTAGGATGGATTCGAATCGACATCGACTGGGGAGACGTCCAACCGCAAAACAGCCGCCTGTTCCAATGGGACAGAATCGACAGAGTTGTGGCCGTCGCAAAAGCCCGAAATATCCAGGTGCTCGCGATTCTCGTCTACACTCCTCCGTGGGCACGCCCCGACGGCTGTGGTTCGAACAGATGTCCTCCGGCAGAGCCTTCCTCCTTTGCAGCATTTGCCGCCGCTGCAACGGGACGATACGCGCCTTTAGGCGTGCATGACTGGGAAATCTGGAACGAGCCGAATCTGCGCGGCTCTTGGCTCCCCGGCGCCGATGGAGCAGACTACGCCACGCTTCTCAAGACCACATCCGTTGCAATCAAAAATGAAGACCCTTCGGCGCACATCATCGTCGGCGGACTCGGCGCAAGAGATACGGGAGAAGGAAGCATCTCGCCGATCGATTTCCTTGCAGAACTCTACCGACGCGGTGCGGGGCCATACTTCGATGCGGTGGCGTTTCATCCCTATTCATTTCCTTTGCCGCCAACGTATGCGGAACAGTCGAACGGATGG
>CAZVGP010000119.1:0-1809 GCA_964626715.1 uncultured Candidatus Saccharibacteria bacterium | reverse complement strand
TCGCGCATCCCCTGCGAAAGCGTTTTCCTGAAACGTTCTTCCTCGTCGCGGATGCTAGAGAGTATGGCGCTGTGCGACGCAAGAAGTTCAGGATACTGGTCTTTGTACGAAGCAACGATGCTATCAACTATTCTCGGCACGGTTCCTTCTTTCACTCCGAGCTTGTCCATGTGACGGACGGCTCGGCGGATGAGGCGCCGGAGAACATACCCGCGGTCAGTGTTCGACGGATGAACGCCGTCCCCGAGGATAAACACTGCTGCGCGCAAGTGATCTGCAATGATACGGAACGAGGCAAGATACTCCGGGTCGGAATAGTTTTTGCCCGAGCCTGCCGCGAGCTCGCGGATGATGAGCTGAAACGTATCGATGAGAAACACGTCGCCGTTCCCGTTTGATGCGGCTGTGATGCGCTCCAATCCTCCGCCGAAATCAACGCTCCGTGCCGGCAGTTTTCCGAACGTACCGTCCTCCTGCTTCACGTATTCCATGAAAACCGAGTTGCCGATTTCCATGAATCGTCCGCACTCGCAGTGCGGATGGCATGTTGCGCCGAATTTCGGGTTGTGCGTCTTCCCGCTCGGGTCGAAGTCGTAAAAGACTTCGGAATCAGGCCCTCCCGGCTCGCCCACAGGCATTTCCTGCGGAGCGCCCGCCCTGCTCCACCAGTTCTTGTCCGCGCCGTAGAAGCGAATGCGCTCCTCTGGAATGCCGATTTCTCTCCAGATTTCAACCGATTCTGTATCTTTTGGAAGTCCGAGCACGGAATCTCCCTCCAAACACGTTACCCACAGCCGCTCCGCCGGAAGGCCGACGACTTGGGTTAGAAATTCGTAGAACCACGGGAGCTGTTCTTTTTTGAAATAACCTGCCCCGATCCCGTTCGCGGCGTCGGGGTCGCCGAACGACCAGTTGCCCAGCATCTCGAAAAACGTCGTGTGCCTGTTGTCCCCCACTTCCTCGATGTCCTGGGTTCGCAAAGACTTCTGGGAGTCGGCAACACGGCTTCCCATGGGGTGCGTCGTGCCGAGAAAGTACGGTAGCAAGGGCTGCATGCCAGATGACACAAACAAGGTTGTCGGGTCATTCTCGGGAACGAGCGAGACCGAGGGAATAATGGCGTGTCCCCGCTCCCTGAAAAAATCCAAATATTTTTTACGAATCTCCGCTACAGTCACGCCATCATCCTACCATTATGTTCCAGCATAAAACAAAAAACCCGACTTCAAGTCGGGTTTTTTGTTATGGCTCTTTGGCGAGCAAAGGTCTATTCACATGCCACACCGGTTCGAGCTTCGTGCTGCAATCGGTTAGCATGTTGAATCGCCTCAACCATAGCTCGGGTAAACGATGTTGCTGAAGAATACATTCCGTGTATATCTCTTATAGACTTTTCAGATGCTGCGTCAAGCGCGTCTCTGTCTTTCGCTGTCGCAGCCGCTATTATGTTCCCAATGGATTTTCCGATTCCCATAAAAGTGTCAGCGATCAGGGCGGGCACTAAAACCAAAAAACCAAATTCTGCTGCTCCGAGTGCTCGTAAATGACGCGATCCTCTTTGAAATGCAGAAAGACGCTCACACTTAACACCTCTCGCCATTTCAGTAGAAGCTCCTGACAACGGCTCTAACGTGGGTGCTCCGCCTCTACCATCAAGTGTTCTACTCATAAGTTTTTATTCAATAAGTTTTTGTAATTTTCTGTCGCATATAACTTACCATGCCTTACATCTTCTGTCAAGTTCTTTCGAGTACGCCAAAAAAGCCTTATATTGATAGGGTTTTCGATGATTCATATTACTCAATGACG
>CAZVGP010000118.1:0-1820 GCA_964626715.1 uncultured Candidatus Saccharibacteria bacterium | reverse complement strand
GCGAGCCATTCGAGAGCTTCCTTCGAAAGCCTCTACCTTCATAACCCAATGATAATCCTTTCTTAGAAGGAAAAGAAAGTTTTCCACTTTTGAGTGATGGCAATAGTATACTGACCGGATGTCTGAAGAGCAGATACGGGACAGCCTCAAAAGGGCTTTAGAGCAAGTCGGAATTACAGACACCGAGCTTGCTTTGGAGCACCCAGGCGAACTTTCGCACGGAGACTATTCGACGAACGTGGCACTTGTCGCGGCCAAGAAGGCCGGAGCGAATCCGAAAGAGCTTGCGGAAAAAATTGTCGCTGGACTTGGAGCTATAGAAGGTATTTCGAAAATTGAGATCGCCGGACCAGGATTCATTAACTTCCACCTTGCACGTGAAGTGTTTACTGAAAGCGTATCGGAGATTTTGAAGTCCAAAGAATGGGGGAGTGGAAGTACGCTTTCCGGAAAGAAAATAATGTACGAGTACACTGACCCCAATCCGTTCAAAGTCTTCCATATCGGGCACCTGATGAGCAATGCCGTAGGAGAAGCGCTTTCGCGCTTGGGAAAGTCACAAGGGGCGACGGTGGTGCGAGCGAACTACCAAGGCGATATAGGCCTCCACGTAGCCAAATGCATCTGGGCTCTTCTCAACAGGGGTTTCAATCCGGAGAGCATTGAGGAACTAGGGAAGGCGTATGTGATTGGGACGACAGCTTATGAGGACGACCCAAAAGCAAAAGAAGAAATAGACGCCCTGAACAAGCGATTGTATGCGAACGACCCTGAATTGAAAGCGATCTATGAGGCAGGTAGAAAGGCGTCACTTGAACGTTTCGAAGAGCTTTACAAGATCCTCGGAACGAAATTCGATTATTATTTCTTCGAACGGGAAGTCGGGCCTATCGGGATGGAGCTTGTTCGCGCAGGTCTTGCGGAAGGGATTTTTGAAGAAAGTGACGGGGCAGTCGTATATAAAGGAGAGAAAAAAGGATTACACACCCGCGTGTTCATAACCCGTGCAGGGACTCCGACATATGAGACGAAAGAACTCGGACTCAATAAGGAAAAGTTCGACAAAGAGAAACTCAGTCACTCGATAATCGTTACGGCCAGTGAGATAGATGAGTATTTCAAAGTGCTTCTTGCTGCCATGGCAGAAGTCTTGCCTTCTGTCGCAGCAAAAACCGAACACATCTCGCATGGCTTCATGGCGCTTGTGGGAGGAAAGATGTCCTCTCGGAAAGGAAACATCGTAACCGGCGAATCCTTGATAGAAGACATGCGGACAAAAGCGCTTGAGAAAATGGAAGGAAGGGATCTTGGGAAGGAAAAACAAAACATTGCAGACGCAATAGCTGTTGCCGCCATCAAGTATTCGATATTGAAACAGGCAACCGGTAAGAATATCATTTTCGACCCGGAGCAATCGCTCTCGTTCGAGGGCGATTCAGGACCCTACTTGCAGTACGCACACGTGCGAGCGCGGGCGGTATTGCGGAAGGCCGATGCGGAAAAAGTGCCGGCGGCCCCGAGCGCGAAGTCGCCGGAGGAGGTTGGCGAGTTGGAACGTCTCTTATACAGATTCCCCGAGGTGGTGGCGCGAGCGGAAAAAGAAAAAGAGCCTCATTATGTGACGACATTCCTTACAGCGATCGCTGCAGCCTTCAATAGCTGGTACGCGAAGGAGAAAATCGTAGATGCTAAAGACGAAACTTCGCCCTACAAAGTTGCTCTTACAGAGGCATTTGCGACGACGATGAAGAACGGCTTGTGGATCCTCGGCATTGAGGCACCCGAGAGAATGTAGCTGTTGTCGTTCTCGCTCCTCAATA
>CAZVGP010000117.1:0-1825 GCA_964626715.1 uncultured Candidatus Saccharibacteria bacterium | reverse complement strand
CGATGGAAGCCGCTGATTTTCATTTGGAAAACACCGGAACGGCTGAAGAGCTTTTCGAAAAAATAGATCATTGCTTGGAATCGGAATCCCAGTGAGACATCCGGTGCCACATTTCTCATCTCCTTTAATTCCTTAATTATACGATATATCGTATAATTAAGGAATTGGAGAGCCGGGATGTAACGATAGAGATGAAAGAGGGAAGATGTTTTTCCGCGCGCTTCTTCTCAATGCGGGCAACCTGAAGCTATAGCCCGAACGTGGCGGTCAATGCTATGCTTCAGGAACGTTATGACTAATCCGTTTTCCTTCCGTTATCCGGGCAGGTTTATTGTCATTGGAAAGGATGAAGATTCGTATGTTGTACTCTACGGCGCCACGGGCCGCAGCCCGGCGAGCCGCGCGCGAAGATTCGTCAGGGAAGAGCGCGATATCTACATGGTCGCAACGGACGAAAAAGTTTCTGCGGAAAAGAATCCAGAGCTTTTCGAGTATCCGGCCGTTCGGGTTTTTCCGAATGGCATCGTTGTCGCAAACGGCAGACAGATTGAAAACATCACAGAGCTTCAGAACCGTGACGCGCGAAAACAGCTCTTATACGCGCTTTCGGAAGAAGCGTACGAGCCGGACGATTACAAAACACCTCGCATTACCGGATGTCTCGTGGAATCGCAGAAAGGTATAGACGGGGCGCTTCACATTGCGCGCTTCGCGCCAGACGGTATCGATCATTCGGCATGGAGCGTTCCGTTTGAAACCGGAAAGGGACTTTTCATCTCAACATACCGTGGGGAAGACGCGAAGCCTGCGCCATCTTTTTCCGGCGGGCCGCTCGCAGTTTCTCTCGATTCCGGTTCCGCGAAAAATGCGGCGAAAACGCTCTTCGACGCGTTTTCGCCGCCTTTGGGAGAACCCGATTACCGCGTCGGATTTGTTGCCGTTTACAAAAAACTTGGCTCTCCTCCCGAAATTGCTATAGTGAATCGCAACTAACCATGCCCGGTAGTACAACTTGGAATCATCGCTTCTGGTATGTCTATGTTCTGGAAAGCCATCGTGACGGTAAAAGATACGTTGGTTTTACCGCAGATTTGCGGAGGCGATACAATGAACACAGCGAAGGTAAAAGCTTTGCTACAGCGCCGCGCCGGCCGCTGTCGCTAATTTACTATGAAGCATGTCTCACTCGTTCTGACGCTACGCGGAGAGAAACATATCTTAAAACAACAGGCGGCCGGCGCTTTTTAGCAAAACGTATGAAAGATTATTACCGCAATTCCAAGTTGTACTAACCGGGTATGACACCACAGGAGTTCGAAGAATTGGTCGCGGAAGCGTTCCAGATGATTCCGGAAAAGTTCCGCGACAAAGTGAAGAATGTCGCGCTTCTCATCGAGGACGAGCCGAGCGAAGCAATGCGAAAAAGTGAGAAGCTCAAACCCAATGAAACTTTGCTTGGCCTCTACCACGGCGTGCCGAATACCGAGCGGGGCGACGCGTACGGCGTCGGGATGACATTGCCGGACACCATCACCATTTTCAGAAATCCGATTCTCCATGCGGCTGCGGCCGAAGTGAACGCGACGTTCGACTGGGGCCCGCCCACGGAACCCATGAAGCGCCGCATCCGCGACATCATCCGCGACACTATCTGGCACGAGATTGCTCATTATTTCGGGATGGATGAGTACGAAGTTGACGAACGCGAAATCGCCGGAACGAATGAATTCAAAAAATCAGCTTGAATCTTATTCGCAGAGCAAGGAAGAAGCGTAATCTAACCAATACCTTGGAAACACTTGACAGCTAGTTCCTCGGGGGCTTT
>CAZVGP010000116.1:0-1835 GCA_964626715.1 uncultured Candidatus Saccharibacteria bacterium | reverse complement strand
AGCCGCCGCTCGCCCGCGATGAGCTCATAGTAGGTCGAGATACCGCCGTCATGCGTCTCCTCATGGCGCGTCACGATCAGGGGCTGCAGCACGCCGTACTGCCGTATGGAATCAGCGAGGTCTTTGAGCTTCGCCTCGTCAAAGTCGGTGCGCGGCTGATAAGGGTTAGGGCGGACCTTGCCGACATCAACCCAAAAAATCGCATCGTTCTCGAATTGCGACATCCCGAGATTCTAACACGCTTCACTTAAGTGCCGGGAGAGAGAATCGAACTCTCATGGTGTTACCACCGCAGGATTTTGAGTCCTGTGCGTCTGCCAATTCCGCCATCCCGGCTTTCGTGTAGGGTACCGCCTTTCATACCTCTGTGCCAGAGCTACATTTTTTTTATCTGCCATACATCAGTGTCGCAAATCAAAAGATAATCCATCGGCTCGTCCCACGATTGCCGCGTGAGCGACATTTCGGAAAGTTGCGCCGCATTGAGAACACCAATGCGAAGCCACTCTCTGGGCACCTCGCTTAAAAAACGGTCATACCACCCGCCGCCTCTGCCGTGGCGCGTACCCGAAGCATCGAACGCGCGCCCGGGAATGAAAAGACAAACTTTTTTTCCATGGTACTCTTCAACGAATTTTTTTGCCGCATCGTGGGGCGAATGTTCCCGATGCGGCGGGAGATACGTCAGTCCCGCGGTAGCGTTCTTTTCTTTGAGAAAATGTTCGTACTGCGGCTCATCTCCTATGGGCGTGTAGCCGACAACAACATCCGCCTGTCGTAAGAGGGTATGAAAATCAAATGTCATATGAAAATCGACTATTGCTTTCTCTCCAAAAATTGCTCGACATGCTTCAGTATCATATCAATCCTATTGATAACCTCTTGAAAGGCCTCCACATTTTCAGTATCAGTCGTGCTGTCCTTAAGCGAAAGGAAAATGCGTTCTCCCAGAGCTGCTAACTCTTTCAGTTCCCGCATGCATCCATGCTGATCTACATACGAAATGCCCTCGTGGTCAAAAATATCGAGAGATTCGAGAATGCGGTGAAGCGTGCGTTCAACGGAATCAAGGAGAAGACGTTCGCGATCCGTATCGATGCCGAAGTGTCGGTGTTGTACGCTGTAAAGATTCGGAATCTGACGGATAAAAATGTGTACCTGATGGAACGCGATCCGTAGGTTCCTCCAGTCTTTCTGGTCCAAGGTTTCTTTTGCGAGAACTTTTTTTATGACGAAGTCGAGATCTTTCCGTGCGATAAAAAGCCCTTGACGGATGCTGTGAAAGGACGTATCGAAAGACATCTCATGAATGTGTTCGAGCGCGATTTCTTGCTTCGATGAGGCAAACTTCGCAACAAAAAGCGCGAGAATGATGATGGAGCTCATGCTCTGGAGAGCCGCGAACGCCTTTGAAATACCGGCTGGAACGATGTCGCCATAGCCGGTCGATGTCGCCGTTATAGCGCTGAAATAGAGGGCGTTCAGGAAACGGGCGACAGGATTTCCTATGGCCACTAAAGCGGCAGGGCCATTGCCATCAACATAGCTGAGAAAAAAATAAAAAAATGCAAACAAAAACGTACTCGCGACCCACAGTAAGAAAAAGGAAACGTAAGAAAGCGAGAGTACGGTGTCGAGCCGATGTGAGACATGTGAACGACGTGTCTTTTCAGCGTCCATCGTTCCAGTGAGAGAAAGACTTCAAATCTTCCCCACAAGATCAAGGCCCTTCTCCAAAGGTTCGTCGCCCGGGTTCCACCCAGCGGGGCATACTTGACCTCCGTGCGCGCGGACGAATTGCGCACCCTGAAGTTTCCTGACGAGCTCCTTCGCCG
>CAZVGP010000115.1:0-1901 GCA_964626715.1 uncultured Candidatus Saccharibacteria bacterium | reverse complement strand
GTATGCAAACGGTACTCGGATTCAAGGATTTCCGTGAAGGTGAGCGCGTCGTCTCCATCGTGCGCCACCATTGGTGGGTCTTGTTCCGGAGCCTTATCGGTATTGCGATACTCTTTGTCCTTCCCTTCTTTCTGGCTCCTCTCGTATTCGGGTTTGCGGCACAGGGAGGAACGGCGCCCCAGATTCCGGGCGGCGTCGTGCTCTTTTTCTCTGCGGCGTGGGCCCTCATCATGTGGAACTTCCTCTTCGCGCGCTGGACCGACTACTACTACGACATCTGGATCATCACGAACTGGCGCATCATCGATATCGACCAGCAGGGATTTTTCAAGCGGAACATCTCCACCCTTTTCACGCTCGACCACATCGAGGACATCGAAACCAACCTCGACGGCATCATCGGCAACGTCCTTAATTTCGGGCACGTGCAGGTGGAAACGGCCGCGGCGGAGCGCGAATTCAACATAGACGAGGTGCCGAACCCCGCAAGCGTCGAACACACCATCCGCGAAGCGCAGGAAGAGAAAGTCCGCGTTTTCGGCTACCAGCCGAGCCCCCGCCAGCAGGGCATCTACCAAGGCGAAGCGCCGCCACAGGCCCCGCCGCAATGATTCCAAACGATGGCTAGCGACCCGTATAAAGGCGTTCGCGATTTTTATCCGGAGGACGAACGCGTGCAGAAATATATCTTTAGCGCAATGCGGCGCGCTGTGGAGCGTTTCGGCTACGAGGAGATGAATGCGTCCATCCTCGAGCTAACCGATTTATATACGGCAAAAACAAGCGAGGAGATAGTTTCGAAGCAGACGTACACGTTCGAGGACCGCGGCGGCCGGAGCGTTACTCTCCGGCCCGAGATGACGCCGTCGATCGCGCGGATGGTCGCCGCCCAAAAGCGCGAGCTCGGATTCCCGTTGCGCTGGTACTCTATCCAGAATTTCTTCCGTTACGAACGCCCGCAGCGCGGCAGGTTGCGCGAACACTGGCAGCTCAACGCGGATCTCTTCGGCGCGCCCAGCATCGAAGCGGACATCGAGATTATTGCGGTTGCCTACCGTGTCATGATGGAGTTAGGAGCGTCGGAGAAAGATTTCGTGATCCGCGTCGGAAGCCGCCAGTTTTTAGACGCCGCGTATGACCAGATGGGCATTCCCCGCGACGAACGTCAGCACATGACGCGGGTCTTGGACGCGAAGGGAAAAGGCGCGATGGTGCCCGAGAAACTTCTGAAAACGCTTTCGAGGCCGGAAACGTTTGAGTATCTTGCGCGCGCGCACAGCATGCTCGGCGAACGCGGCATCGGGAACGCTCTGCTTGACGGAAATATCGCTCGCGGCTTCGACTACTACACCGGCATGGTGTTCGAGGTGTTTGATACGAACCCGGAGAATACGCGCTCCATGTTCGGCGGCGGCAGGTACGACAATTTGGTGGCCGAGTACGGAAGCGACGCCGTGCCCGCGGTCGGCTTCGGCATGGGCGACGTGACGGCAAGGCACTTTCTCGAGGCGCATCGGCTGCTGCCGGAGATTCCGCCAGTAACGCAACTCTATCTTGCACCGGTTGCGAAAAAAAACGCGGCCGCCGCAGCGGCGGCCGCCGAACTGCTTCGCGCGCAGGGCGTCCGCGTGGCGCTTGGCATGGGCCACGAGAAAGTAGGCGATCACATTAAAGCCGCTGCGAAACTCGCCATCCCCTACTTCGCCGCCTACGGCGACAACGAAAAAGCATCCGGAACCCTTACAGTGAAAGCTCTCGCGACCGGTGAAGAAAAGACGCTCGTCATATCCGAGGTTCCCTCTTTTCTCTCTAGACACTAGACACTAAACCCTATACCCTAGTGTGATGCGCCGTATCACGCTCGACATTGAAACGGCGACAGCTGCCATGGGCGCCGTCTT
>CAZVGP010000114.1:0-1903 GCA_964626715.1 uncultured Candidatus Saccharibacteria bacterium | reverse complement strand
TCCAGAAAAACACCACGGTGGCCGCCCGCGAAAAGCCCCGAGGCTTGCCTCGGGGGTAGACGGGCGGCCTGTTTTACTCAAACGCGATTGCAGCCGCATTTCCTATTGCGGCAGGTCAAAATGCTTTGCGGCGTCTTCGAACGTTATCCCTACTTTCTTTCCGGGATTGAAGATGCCTTGAGGATCGAAGATCCTTTTTACTTCGGCAAACAATCTCATCATCTCCGGGCCGAACATCTTCTCGAGATAGGGTGTCCGACTATACCCATCACCGTGCTCGCCCGAAATAGAACCGCGATAGGAGAGGACAAGGTCGTACACTTTATGGGAAAGCTCGTTCACGACCTGCGCGATGTCGGACTGTTTTGGATCAATGAGGGGAAGAATATGCAAATTCCCGTCCCCGACGTGCCCCGTAACGGTATAGGTGAGGTTGTACTCCTTAAGCAAGGCGGTGAGCCTTGGAAGGAACTCAGGGAGATAGTCCGGACGGACAACAAAGTCCTCAATGAACGGAGCCGTCAGTTTGCCTCTGATTTTCTTTCGAAAGAGGTTAAGGCTTTCCCGTCTGATGGTCCAGAATTTCTCCGATGCCTGCTGGTTTTTGGCGATGCGCATCCGGACGTGCGTGCCCGATGCATCGATGCTCTCCTTAAGCTGGCGTGCTTTTCGGAGCGTCTCTGCCTGTGAATTAGAGCGGAACTCAACAAGAAGCACCATCTTCGGGACGCCTCCGGTTGCGAGCATTATCATTTCCGGAAGCAGCTGGAAGCCGAGCGTGATGATGCCCGCTTTCATCTGCGCTGCGAGCTCGGGGAAGTATTTCAGAGCAAGGGAGAATGTGTGATTATCGTACGATTCGAAACTGTCCGGTCCGGAGGCGATGATTCGTGGCGCAATAGCGCCCAGTTCTTTGAATTCCTTGAGAAAGATTACGAGCATCGAGGAAAAGGGTTTGATTCGTACGAGCCCGAGGCGGGTTTTCGTGATGATGCCCAGCGTTCCTTGCGAACCCGCAAAAAGCCGCGCAAGGTTCAAAGAAGAGACGCCGTCACCGATATCCCACAGGGCATAACCGGAGGAGTTTTTCGTAACATCTGGCTTCGCTTTCACAATCGTATCGTGATGTTCCGATACGAGCTTTCCGATGGAGCGGTAGATGTCTCCCTCGAAAGAAGATTCCTTGAGCTTTGCGGCTAATAGCGCACCTTCGAGTTTCCTCAAGGTATGAACTTTGCCGTCCGCAAGCACCGCATCAATTGTCTCCACGTAGCGCGAGGTTTTACCGTATTTGAGATTTTTCTCGCCGCCCGCATCATTCGCCACCATACCGCCCACCGTTGCAATGTTTCTCGACATCGGGTAGCCAGGCATTTCGCGGCCGGTCTTTCTCGTTGCTGCGTCAAGATCCCGGAAATAAGCACCAGGCTCGATGTCGGCGTAGTCACCGTTCACGCCGATGACGCGATTCATGTGTGTGAGCGTGTTCAGTATGATGGAATCTCCAAGCGGAGCACCGGACCTGTCGGTTCCTGCCGCCCGAACAGTGATGGACAAGCCGGGATCAACCTTTTTTCTTTCGGAGACAAATGAAACCAACGACTCGATGTCAGAAGCGTCCCTCGGGTACACCACAACCGCCGGGCGAACCTTAAACAAACTCATGTCCCGACTGCACTTTTCCAGAGTCTCTGGCGATTCGTCCACTTCGCCCCTCATGACGTTTCGCAAAGCTTCGGAAAGAGACGACATACGCCGAGTATACTGCTCAATCCCGATAATAAAAATTCACTGCGGTATTAGATTTTGCCAAAGCGGAAGGGGTGGGACTCGAACTCACGGACTCATAGCCGCGTTAAATCTAAGCTGGCCAACTTTTCTTCGAGGAATTCAATGTCCTCGT
>CAZVGP010000113.1:0-1924 GCA_964626715.1 uncultured Candidatus Saccharibacteria bacterium | reverse complement strand
TGTAGCTCGGGAGCTCAAGATTTTTTTTCTTCGTTTCCTTATCGAAATCGCGGAAATATATCCCCGGCTCAACGACAGCGTAGTTTTCGCCAAGCTCGAGAAAGCGGTTGAAGCTTTTCATATCGAGAATAATCGAATCATTAAGGGGACCTCCTGACATATCGGTTCCCCCCGAACGGGCCGTTATCGATATGCTCTTCCCTTTCTTCTTTTTTTCAGAGGCAAACGAAACGACTGCCTCGACATCGTGCGTGTCGCGCGGCTTTACGACGACCTTCGGCATAACAGAAAACAAGCTCGCGTCGCGGCTATTCGTCTTCAGGACGTCCGGCGCATCCGACACGTCGCCCTGCACGACGCCTTTGAGCTCATCGGCGAGAGACATATATAAGGAGTATACCCCGTGAGATAGGCGAAGCCGCCATCTCACGGGGTATGCCCTCTTCTAAAATGCCGAGTGTTATAATCGGCGCATGAGCAATTTCGTCGCGATCGGAGACACGACCGTCGACGAGTTTATCGAGCTCGAAGACGCAAGCATCCACTGCGACATCAACAACGAGGAGTGCACGATCTCGATGCGCTGGGGAGACAAGATACCCTTCAAGGGAGCGACGTTGGTCCCCGGCGTCGGAAATGCGGCGAACGCCGCGGTAGCCGCGGCGCGCCTCGGCCTCTCGTCAGGCTTTGTCTCGAATATCGGCACCGACCGCTACGGAGACGACATCATGGCGACTTTTGCGCGCGAGAGCCTCGACACCTCGTTCATTGCGCGGCACAAGGACGTGCCGACGAATCATCACTACGTCCTTTCGTTCCATTCGGAACGCACCATCCTCATCAAGCACGAAGCGTATCCCTACCGCTTCCCCGCCGATTTGCCGGAGCCGAAAACGATCTATTTTTCTTCGATCGCGCAAGGGACCGAACGCTACCACGACGCCGTCGCCGAGTATCTCGAAGCACACCCGAAGATATTCTTTGCATTCCAACCAGGAACGTTTCAGATGAAGATGGGCGCGAAGCGCCTTGAGCGCCTCTACCGTCGGACTGATTTCTTCACCGTCAACAAGGACGAAGCGGAGCGGATACTGGAAGTACCAGAAACGGAAAAAGTTCAGGAACTGGCAGAAAAACTGCATGCGCTAGGGCCCAAAATCGTCATCGTGACGGACGGAAGGAACGGCGTCTTTGCGCTCCATGAAGGGGAACTGACCCATCTCGACATGTATCCTGATTTAAAACCGCCGGTCAATAGAACCGGCGCGGGCGACGCATTCTCCTCGACAACCGCCGCCTACCTCACCATGGGCATGCCGCTTAAAGACGCGACGTTCAGAGGCACGATAAACGCCGCCTACGTCGTGCAGGGAGTCGGCGCGCAGAAAGGGCTTCTCACGAAAGACGCGCTCGAAGCGATTGTCAAATCAGCCGGCTGACACCTCAATTCTGGATTTCGTAAGTCCAGAATATTCTGGACTTACGAAATCCAGAATTGAGCGAAATCCAGAATTGAGTTTGAAACGGTCGCCACGTCAGCTGGCCGATAGGTTTTCGGCTGGAGCCGCGGGAAGCGTGAACCAGAACGTGCTTCCCTTCCCTTCGCCTGCCGACTCCACGCCGATCGCTCCGCCCAATTTCTCGATGACGGTTTTCGCGACGGAGAGCCCGAGGCCGACGCCTTCGGTGTCCGTCGTTTTGGCGGCGTTCGTGCGGTAGAATCCGGTGAAGATGCGCCCGCGGTCTTCCGCGCTGACGCCGATGCCAGAGTCCTTGACCGAGAATTTCACCCGCTCGCCTTCGGGGACTATAGCAACGACGATCGAGGCTCCTTTCGGGCTGTACATCGCCGCGTTTTCTATAAAAACATCAACGACAGACGCAATGCGCCCTCCATCCCCCATGGCACGCGGCGTCTCACCGG
>CAZVGP010000112.1:0-1953 GCA_964626715.1 uncultured Candidatus Saccharibacteria bacterium | reverse complement strand
AGAAGCTCGGTGCGAACCGCATCCTCACGATGGACTTGCATACCGACGCGATCGGCGGCTTCTTCCGGAAAGCGAATGTCGATTACCTCTACGCACGGCCTGTATTCATTTCTTTCTTCAATTCGTTTTTCAGGGACGTCTTAACCAAGGGGCAGCTGGTCATCGTCTCGCCGGACGTCGGCGGCGTTGCCCGCGCGCAGTCATATGCGAAACGGCTCATGGAAAACTCCGACCTCGCCATCATCCACAAGGAGCGCGAGATCCCGAACCAAGTCGCCCGCATGAAGCTCGTGGGAGACGTTGGCGGCAAAATCGCGCTCATCATAGACGACATGGCGGACACCTGCGGCACGCTCTCGCGTGCCGCCGACCTCTTGACGGAGAACGGCGCGAAGGAAGTGTATGCGTGCGCGACGCATGCCGTGCTTTCGGACGACGCCAATGCCACCCTCGACGCGTCTCCCATACGGAAACTCTTTACGACCGACACCATCTCGACCAACCGGCCCCTTTCGAAAAAAGTAGAAATCATCTCCGTGGGAGAACTGTTCGCGAACGCGATACGCCGGATGAACCACGGCGAATCCTTGAGCGCGCTCTTTGAGACGGAATGAGAAGACTTGTGTTATAGTTTTTGTCGCTCGGGGTCGTAAGCGGGGCTTGCGGGCCCTTCGCTCAAAGACAATGAGATATACTCTCATTGTCCTTCTCGCTCGGGCCCGTAAGCAAAACTTTCGGGCCCGGCGTTCGGAAAGAATACATGCAAGCATGATATTCTCTTCCTCACTTGGGCCCGTAGTTCAGTTGGTTAGAACGCCTCATTTGCAATGAGGAGGTCAGCGGTTCGAATCCGCTCGGGTCCACACTCACCATGCGCCCCTCGTTTACATCGGTACCAATCAAAGAATGCGGTGAACAGCTGGTTGAACTTTCTCAAGAGGGTTTTTCACTTCAACCGGAGTACTACTTACAGCAATTGACACACGAGAAGAGGATGTTTCTGCGTGAATCTGTGGTCAAAAAACTACTAGCAATCCAGGATGAGCTGAAAATCGTGCGCTTTAAAATCTGGGATGGCTACAGACCGCGACAACTCCAAAGAAAGCTCTATGAACGGTTGTGGAAGAAGCTTGAAGAAAAACATCCGGAGTGGAATGAAACCGCTCTGGAAAACGAGGTGAGGAAATTTGTGAATCCATGGACAGAAGACGTAGCCCCGCCTCATGCCACAGGCGGCGCCATAGATCTGACGTTGGTGAGCACCGATGGCACTGAGCTGGATATGGGCACGGCGTTCGATCATTTCGGGCCAGAAGCAGCATCACTCTATTTTGATAAAAACAAAATTAACGAAACAGTGAAAGAAAATAGAAAAATGCTCCGGAAAGGAATGCAGAGCGAAGGCTTCTGGCCCCACGCGTATGAGTGGTGGCATTTTGAATATGGAACGCAATCATGGGCCCTTGGTTACAATAAGCCATACGCTATGTATGGAGTAGCAAAAACAAAACCTACAGAAGATCAATTTTCGCTGCAAGGATGAAATCGTTCTCGGAAAGGCCGCTGATCGCGTGCGTCGAGAGCGTGATGAGAAGCTTCCGGTATGCAAAGAGATTCAAATCCGGATGATGCCCTTCATCTTCAGCGAGCGCCGCAACTTTATTCAAAAAGGCGACAGCTTCTTTGAAATCCTTAAATTGAAACTGACGCGAGATCGAGAGCCCATCCTCCGCAACGTGCCAGTTCGGAACTTCTGGTTGATACTTCGCTATCTCCTCGCGTGTGAAAGGCGGCACTCCCCCTTCGCACGCGACGCACTTCTTGTCGGTAAGATGTAATCTCATGTTTTTTCAAGTGCAAGATCGATAAGATGTCGTAGGAATTCGTCGGTCCCGATACCGACTGCTTTCAGCGCTTTGGGAACGAGAGATTCTCTCGTGATGCCCGGAAGCG
>CAZVGP010000111.1:0-1959 GCA_964626715.1 uncultured Candidatus Saccharibacteria bacterium | reverse complement strand
AAAACCCCGCTTTCGCGGGGTTTTATGTTTGGGGACTTATTGTTTGACGGCGTCCTTGAGGCCTTTCGCCGCGCGGAACTTGGGAACCCTCATCGCGGCGACCTTGATGGATTCGCCGGTTCGCGGGTTGCGGCCCGTCCGGGCCGGGCGCATCTTCGTTGAAAAGATGCCAAGTCCTGCGATCGAAACCTCGTCACCCTTCTTCAAGGCGCCAATGACGGTGTCGATGATGCCTTCGACGACCTGTTCCGCTTGGACTTTCGTGCCGCCGAGCATGGCGTGCACTTTGTCTGCGATGTCTGCTTTATTCATAGTTATTATTAATGATTAATTGCCTCTAAATGGCGTCAAATAAGTATATCCCTCGGCCTTTTTTGTGCAATAGGCCTGCGCAAAACGTCCACAATATTTACAATTTCTGTAGAATGTGTTCGAATCTCGACGCTACCGCGCAAATTCGATAGCTCGGCTCTCTCGGATAACGTTGATTTTTATCTCGCCGGGGTATTTCATTTCGTTTTCAACCCGAAGGGCGATGTTTCTCGCGAGTTCGTGCGCCTCAAGGTCTGAAATCTCATTCGGCCGCACGAATATGCGCACTTCTCGCCCCGCTTGGATGGCATATGCCTTCTCGACACCGGGGAATGAGGTTGCGATCGTCTCAAGTTCCTGCAATCGCTTGAGATAATTCTCCACCGAGTCGCGCCGTGCGCCCGGGCGGCCGCCTGAAATCGCGTCCGCGACCTGCACGATGATGGATTCCACCGTTTCGTAGGGATATTCCTCGTGGTGTGCCTGCATCGCTTGGATGACTTTCTTATCAACGCCGAATTTTTCAAGAATGCGCCTGCCGATCTCGACGTGCGTGCCCTGGACCGCGTGGTCAACTGCTTTACCGATGTCGTGGAAGAGAGCTCCCATCTTCGCGACCTTCACGTCAGCGCCTAATTCTGCCGCGAGCATGCCGGCGATGTGCGCCATCTCGATCGAGTGCTGCATGACATTCTGCCCGTAGGAGGTACGGAAATAGAGCCGCCCCAGAATCGCCATGAGTCTCGGGTCAATGCCGTGAAGTCCGCACTCATATGCCGCAGCCTCGGCTTTTTCTTTCATGACGCGCCCGATTTCCTCTTTCGCTTTCTCGACCGCCTCCTCGATTTTTGCCGGTTGGATCCGCTGATCGATGATGAGGTTCTCGAGAGCGACGCGCGCGATCTGCCGGCGCACGGGGTCGAAGCAGGAGAGCGTTATCATGCCGGGCGTGTCGTCGACGATGAGGTCGACGCCGGTCACCCGCTCGAAGGTGCGGATGTTGCGGCCTTCTCGGCCGATAATCTTTCCTTTGATGTCATCGGAAGGGATGGGGATATTCGTGGTCAGGACTTCCGAATGGACGGAATTGCCGAGGCGGTGGATCGCGGTCGTCAGGATTTCCCGCGCCTTCTCTTCCAGTTTCTCCTTGCCGTTGATTTCGAGTTTTTGGAGCCTCACTAGGATGTCCTCTTCCGAGTTTTTCTCCACCACTTTCATGAGTTCCGCTTTCGCTTCCTCTTCGGTCATCTTTGCGGCCTCGACGACCGCTTTTTCACGCTCCGCCACCAGGCCGTCAGCGCGTTCCTTGATGCGTTTGACCTCTTCTATCTGGGCTTTGATGCGCTCTGCTTCCTTGTCGATGTCGAGCTGGCGCTTGTCGATGAGAATCTCTTTCTGCCCGAGGCGTTCGTCTTTTGCCGAGAGTGCCTCCTCTTTCGTTTTCGCGTCTTCCCGTGCCGCCGCTTCTATCGCGGCGCGCTTCTTTTCGGCTTCCTGGACGATTCTTTCCGCTTGTTCGCGTCCCTCGAGAAGTCGTTGCTTTATGGAAAGCTCAACAGAACCTTTTTGTCCGAGGGAGACGAGCCAGCGGAGCCAGTAGCCGATGACGATGCCCAAAATCCCGGCGGAGCCGAGGAGCAATAAAAG
>CAZVGP010000110.1:0-1965 GCA_964626715.1 uncultured Candidatus Saccharibacteria bacterium | reverse complement strand
GGAGCAAGGGCTTCTTTCCACCTATGCTGACATCTTTACGCTGACCGAGGGGGATTTCGAAGGCTTAGAAGGGTTCGCGGAAGTGTCTTCGAAGAATCTCGTAGAGAGCATACGAGAGAAAAAGAAAATCCCCCTTGACCGTTTTCTCATCGCGCTCTCGATTCCGCAGGTCGGAGAAGAGACTGCCCGCGATCTTGCCGCGCATTTCAGGACGCTCCAAAAGATCCGGGAGGCATCGGTCGAAGAGCTTGAAGCGGTCGATGGCGTTGGCGGCATCGTTTCCGGTTCGGTGCACGTATGGTTTCGCGACAAAGAACACATGAAAACACTCGCAGCGCTTCTCAAGGAAGTAACAGTCCAGAGGGTCGAAGCGGAGAAGAAAGGTAGGCTTTCCGGAAAGACCTTTGTTCTTACGGGCACACTCTTCTCGCTTTCCCGTGATGATGCAGGTAGTCTCATTCGCGCGAATGGTGGCATGGTGTCCGGTTCGGTTTCGAAAAAAACCGATTACGTGGTTGCCGGAGAAAACCCCGGCTCGAAGTACGATGTTGGGAAGCAGCTCGGCGTCGTGATACTTTCCGAAAAAGAATTTTTGGAACTTCTCAAAAAATAAGGAGCCGCATTTTTTAAGACGTTTTTCGTAGCGTTGAAACTCTTGACAGAACTTATTAGCTATGCTAAAGTTTCAAAGTTCGTTTAGAAATAACGATTTTTCATATGGCAAAAGCAAAACCAGAAGTAACTCCCTCTCCCGAAAGCGCACCTCGCCTCAAAGCCGTGAAGGGTGTCAACGCTGAAGGAAAGCTAGCGAGCAGGATAGGCGAGGCGATGGATAATGCTCAAGGCGGCGCAGGACAGGAAGATCTTGATTGGGTTCTTGCGAACCCCACGAAAGCCGGAAAAATGCTCAAGGGTGGAACACACTACTTCTTCCCAGAGGCAGCCTTTGGCGCGATTGTGCCGTGTGTGCACTGGGACATCGGGAGGTTCTGGCGGGGTCGGGGTCTTCGGGTCGGCAGGTGGCTTCCGAATGACCGTGTCGTCGTTCGAGACTAGGACTTGCTCTTGATTCTTTCCTTAGTTTTGGTTTTGCTTTTTGAGTTTTGTTCTTGCTCTCCGAATTCTTAACATCCGTGCTCAAGCGCGGATGTTTTTTGGTATACCACATGAGATAGGCGAAGCCGCAATTCTCGTAAGTAAAAAGCTACAAATGAAATCCGCCACGTGCTAGGATGCTCGCATGGTAACGGCCGATGAGATACGGAAATTCGCGCGTCTCGCCCGCATTTCCTTGACGGACGCGGAAGTCGAGAAGTTCCGGGGCGATATGGACTCCATCATCGCGTATGTCGATATAATCAAAAAACTTCCTCTGGTAAAAGATTCTTTTTCGCCCTACTTGGAGATCGAGAACGTCATGCGCGACGACGCGAATCCGCACCCGACCGGCGCACATACAGAGGAACTGCTTTCGCAGGCGCCCAAGAGGCAGGGAAATTATTTGAAAGTGAAGAAAATTATAGAACAGTGATATGGAATCCCGTTGCAGAGTTTCGGCTCATTTTCCAAATACTATGGAGTATGAACGTTTCAGACGCGAAGAAAGCATCTTATCAGGTAATGTAGCGGTAGGCGCGTGAGCGCAAGCCGAAACTTCACAACAGGATGGAACTCACGGATTTGAATGCCCAAGAGCTCGCAAAGGGGTATCGCGGGAAAGAATTTTCTGTGGTTGATGTTGTGAAGGCGCATCTGACACGCATCAAAAGAGAGAATCCGAAGCTGAACGTCTATCTCGAAGTGTTCTCCGACATCGAGTCGGAAGCAAAACAGGCTGACGTGCGCTTTTCCAAAGAAGGCACCCCTGCTCCGCAGCTTCTCGGTGTTCCTCTCGCCGTCAAAGACAACATCCTTATCAAAGGCAAAAGAGCATCGGCGGCATCGAAGATCCTCGAAAACCACGTT
>CAZVGP010000109.1:0-2014 GCA_964626715.1 uncultured Candidatus Saccharibacteria bacterium | reverse complement strand
TTTGTGATTGCACGTTTGTGCTATTCGGTTTTCAAGGTGCTTTTCTGCGGTTCTTCCGCGTTAAGTCCGCGTCGTTCCGCGAGAAATAAAAAGCCGAAGCTTTCGCCTCGGCACCACAATGGTTTTTCTAATCGCTAGATTCTAGTGAGTAGTTTCCATATGTAAGTGCCAAAGCGCACCTGCCGTAGCAGGCACAATAGGCATGGTACTCCGGCCACAAGAGGGCGTCAACCCCGTTGTAGACTTTGGCGAAGTGTATATCTAGAAATCTATAAAACTTTGTAAAATCATGGTTTACGCAAGAAATCTTATTTTTGTAAACACGCCCGCAAAGCGGGCATCGCCAAAGTTCACAACCGGGTCAACCGTGTGTGCATAAGACGTTTTTGCCCTGGTATACCCCGTGAGATAGGCGAAGCCGCCATCTCACGGGGTATAGTGTAAAAAGCGTGAAAAACAAGGGTGATGTAACGATTATCTCGCTTGGAGGGTCTATGGTGGTTCCTGACCTTCCCGACCCCATATTCGTGAAGGCGTTCGTGGAGCTCATCAAGGCGCGGGTAAAACAGGGCCGTAGGTTTGCGGTCGTTGTTGGCGGCGGCAAGACCTGCCGGAACTACCAGAACGCGCTTGCCCAAGTGCGCGATATTTCGAATGAAGAGAACGACTGGATGGGCATCTATACGACCCACTTCAATGCCCAGCTCGTTCGGCTCGCGTTCGGAAAGCTCGCCAAGAAGAAAATCGCCACAAGCTACGATTCGAAAATCCCTTTCACCAAATCGGTGCTCGTGGGCGCAGGAGCCGAGCCCGGACATTCGACCGATTATGATGCTGTGCTTCTTGCGCAGATGTTCAACTCGAAAAATATCGTAAACGTCTCAAACATCGACTACGTCTATACCGCGGATCCGAGGAAAAACCCAGACGCGAAACCCTTACCAAAACTCTCGTGGGACGAATATCTCGCGCTCGTTCCGAAAGAATGGGTCGCGGGCTTCAACTCCCCGTTTGACGTCACCGCCGCAGGACTCGCGAAAGAATCCGGCATCACCGTTTCAATCGTGAACGGAGGAAAGATGGAGGAAGTCGCGAAGGCGATCGACGGAAACTCCTTTGAAGGAAGCGCCATCGGAGCATAGGCAAGGGGGCATCAGGGTCTTGCTGCAAAGAGCTTCTTTATGACTGGACGGCCAGCGGCCCCGAGCGTCGTTATGGTCCTGACAGCGTCAACGAGAGGAAGAGGATGGTTCCTCAGCTGCAGAGCCTGCGCAGTGTAGTATCCCTCAACCGTCTTGCCGGCGAGAAGCCGAAAGATATCTTCCGGCGCTGCGCTCGCGAGCGCAGCGCCGAAAGCGTAATTCCGGCTGGTCGGCGACGAAGCTGAAAGAAAAAAATCACCGAGAACCCCATAGGTAAGTATCTCCTCATGTGAGCCAAGTTCGCGAGCAAGGAGCGCATACTCTTTGAGCGCACGCACGAAAAATGCCGCCCGAGCATTTTCCCCCAAACCGATGCCATCGATAAAACCGAATAAGATGGCATATACGTTTTTCATTGCCGCCGCAAGCTCAAGCCCGATAACGTCCTTCGAATGCTCCAGTACAATCTCCGATCCGGCTACCAGTGTGGAAAGGACACGATGAGCATCAGCATCATGAGAACCGACGGTGAACGCAGTGTGTTTTTCTCGCGCCATATCCTTTGCAAACGAGGGCCCCACCAGAGCCGCGTAGGGGCCCATGCTCTTTCCAAGAGTTGCATTCACTATCTCGTGAGGCAAAAGACCCGTCCGTCGCTCCATTCCCTTTCCGCATTGAACGATAAGAGCATCAGAAAGCACCGAGCGATGATCCGTTACTGCAATTCGGAGTTCTTGGACTGGAACCGAGAGACACACGACATCGAAAGTGGCGGCCCCAGCAAGCGGCTCGCTTCTGGAAGCGTAGGAAATCTGCGCACCGCTTCGTTCAAAAATCCTTCCGAGTTGACGTCCAAAAACTCCCGCGCCAAT
>CAZVGP010000108.1:0-2049 GCA_964626715.1 uncultured Candidatus Saccharibacteria bacterium | reverse complement strand
GTGACGCCGCTTGCGCAAAAGCTCGCCGACGCATTCCTGCCCGGGAAACTTACCTTAATCCTCGTGGTGAAGAAAATACCATATGGTATTTTCTTTACCACAACGCGCCCTGCGCTTCCGGAAGAGCTGACGGCAGGGACCGGTACCGTCGGCATACGGATACCGAATCATGTATTCTGCCTCAATCTCGCACGGGAGCTCGGCAGGCCGTTCACGGCAACTTCTGCGAACGTGAGTGATAAGGAACCGAAAAACTCTGTGCCGCAAATCCTTGAACAGTTCGGAGACAAGGCGAAAATGATAGACAGGATCATAGATTCAGGGGAGCTTATGGAATCACTGCCTTCGACAGTTGTTGATGCGCGGGGAGAAAAACCTGTCGTCCTACGGGAAGGCGCTATCAAAAAAGAAAATATCCTTTCGGCGGTGTAGCGAGAGTCACCGCTTGTTCGGAGCCAAGGAAAGAATGGCATTGAGGGCGCGTTCGGCGCTGTCGGGGCGCGCAAGCGTGAGCGCACGCGCGCGCCTTCGTTTGAGATTTTTTGGCTTCAGCGCTTTTTCAACGGTATCAACAAGCGAATCGAATGTCAGCGCGATGGTTGCGACCCCCTCTTTTACGAGGATCGAGGCGTTGCCTTCTTCCTGTCCCGGGAGCGGCTCAAAAAAGACCATCGGCAACCCGAGCGCGAGCGATTCGGAAATCGTGAGACCGCCGGCATTACCGACCAGCAGGTCCGCGGCGCACATGAGTTCTTTCATCTGGTCGTGATCCAGGAACGGATATATGTGTATGCGGCGCTCGTCGTGGAATCGGTCGGTGAGTTCCGCAAAAAGGATGTCATTATCTCCTGTCGCGATCAGAAGCTCACAATCAGGAAATTGCTCGAGAAGCGCATACGCCATATCGCTCATGTCTCCCAAGCCGCGGCTGCCGCCGGAGAGAAAGATAACCGGAGCTGAAACCGGCAGCCCGAGGCGCGTACGCGCCTCGGGCTTTGCTATCGGTTCACGGAATGTCGGGTGGATAGGAATCCCCGTTATGCGGATTTTTTCCTTCGGGATGCCACGCTTTTCCATTTCCCTCGCGGCGGATTCCACTGGCACGATGTAGAGATCCGCGCCGCGTCTGACCCAGTAGTTGTGGGGTTTCAAGTCCGTGATGACGCCCGCGAGCGGCAGGGAAACGTATCCGCGCTCTTTCTCGAGGGCCAATGCTGCGAGAGGCGGCGCATGCGTGCAGACGACTATATCGGGAGCAAGGATGTCGAGCGTGTCCTCAAGCCGCGCATGATTCAGGGAGAGGTAGACGACGCGCCAGTATTGGGAGAACCGAAGAAACACTTCGTCCTCGTAGAGCCAGCGCCACAGCCACGGGAAGCGCTGTATGAGGCCAAGATATAAGCGTGCAATGAAAGGTCCAAGCCAGTAGTGATGCTCTGACACGTTGAGGCGCATCGTTTCTATGCCTCGCGTCCGCGCGGCTTCCTCGAGCGCCGCCGCCGCGCTCGCATGGCCCGACGGTTCCGAGCCGTAGATGAAAAGAAGGCGCATGAATCAAAAATGAAAAATCCGCAGCTTTTCTCTTGTCGGCGTTACTCTTTCTTAGTATCTTCTGCGTTTCCCGGGAACATCCTTTGTTTTTGGCGGTTCAGTATCCCCGCGACACTCTGGAACGCTTCCTTCTGGTGTTTCCGTGTGTGGTCGGCGAGCAGGTTCACGAAGCCGAAAATGACCCCGAGCCCGAGAAAGATGTAGATCATGGTGAATATCTTTGCGGCGTCGGTGTGCGGCGTGAGGTCGCCGTAGCCTATCGTCGTCAGCGTCACGACGCTGAAGTAGAGCGAATCGAGCCAGCGCCACTTCTCGACTTCGTGGTAGAAAAACATGCCGGAGACGAGGAGTATCGCAAGCAAAAACGCCAAGGCGCGGAATTCGCGATCCCTGAAAGCGCTTGCTCCCGCGCGGATAAGGCCGAAGATAGTTATGAAAAGCGGCAGCAAAAACGGCATAGGATACTATCCGTATTGTACGTCATAAACCCTCTGTGGC
>CAZVGP010000107.1:0-2051 GCA_964626715.1 uncultured Candidatus Saccharibacteria bacterium | reverse complement strand
AGTATCGCCGCGAGCCGGAGTTCTACTTGCGAATAGTCGAACGCGACCAAGAGCGAGCCTTTCTCGGCGACGAACCCTCTGCGGATGCGCCGGCCAAGATCACTCTTCACGGGAATGTTCTGGAGGTTTGGATCCTGCGAAGAGAGCCGGCCGGTCGTCGTGCCGGTCTGGATGAACGACGTATGCAGGCGACCGCCCGAATCAAGAAGCGGTGGGATCGCGTCGATGTAGGTTGAGAGGAGTTTCTGGAGTTCCCGATATTCGAGTATGTGCTCGACAATCGGATGTTCGCCTTTGAGTTTCACCAGTTCGGATTCTTTCGTTGAGAGCTGACCGGTTGCGGTCTTTTTACGGCGCTTCGCGTCCGCGCCGATGCCAAGCTTAGTGAAAAGTATCTCGCCAAGCTGTTTCGGAGAGTTGACATTGAACTCGCCGCCGGCCGTCGCGTAGATTTTTTTCGCAAGCGCATTGAGGCTTTTATGATATTCGCGCGAAAGATCTTTAAGATACGGAACGTCGATAGCGACGCCCCGCGCATTTATGGCGTCGATGACCGGAATAAGCGGCTTCTCTATCGTTTCGAAAACGGTCGTGAGCCCTTCCCTCCCGATCGTTTCCAAAAGCGTGTGGTGAGCTTCTGCAAGCGTTTGTGACTTCGTATTATTCAGGATGTCTTCAAGCGAAGGATTCGTGATGTCGGAGTTGGCGAGCCACAGCATGACCGCGGCTTCCTTGAGAGTCTGTTTGTCTTTTTCGGAAACCGGAGAGACGGTCTGAAGTTCGAGGGTCGCTGGCTTTTTGGGCGGTTCTGCCTTGCCTTCGACTGCAGCGCCAGCCTTGAGAGCCGTGAGACGCGATACAAGGGAGCGAAACCCGAGCTCCGTAAAAAATTCGGTCACGCGTTTTATGTCGAGAGTCTCTTCGAATGTTTTTGTCGGTTCCACAAAGGCAATCGGCGCGTCAGTCCGTATTGTTGCGAGGACTTTCGAAAACTCCGCCTCGTCCTCGTGTTTTGTGACGAGTTCTATGATGCGATCGGAAAGCCCCGCGGCTTTCAATTTTTCAGGCCGGCTCTGAAGAGTTTGGTATACGCCCTCCATCGAATCAAACGCGGTGATCAGAGTCGTCGCTGTTTTTTCTCCGATGCCCGGAATGCCGATGATATTGTCAGACGGATCGCCTGCGAACCCTTTGAAGTCCGGAACCCGCTCCGGCGGAAACCCGTAGCGTGCGATGACCGCCTTTTCGTCATAGATAACCGTGTCCTGAAGGCCCTTCCGCAAAGTAAAAACGCGGACGCGCTCACCGTCGACAAGCTGGAGCGTATCCATGTCACCCGATGCGATAATGACATCGAAATTCTTTTTCGTGCTGGCCGCTATGGTGCCGATGACATCATCCGCTTCAAACCCGGGAGCTTCGTATATGGGGATGCCGAACGCCGCGAGCGCGTCTCGGGAAAGCGCTATCTGTTGGATCAGGGCTTCGTCTATTTTCGGGCGCTTTGCTTTGTATTCTTTATAGACTTCGTGGCGGTGTGTCGGCCCCGGAAGGTCATACGCCGCAACGATGTGGTCGGGTTTGAGCTCCTTGGCTATGCGCATGAGCATCATCGAGAGGCCGTACACGGCGCCGACTGGCTTGCCTGTGGGTGAAGAAAGCTCCGGAATTGCATGATACGCGCGGTGAATGATCGCGTGCGTGTCCAGAAGCACGAGGCTCTCTTTTTTTTTACGAGCCGGCATGGTGTTTCAGTATCTCGCGCATGGTTTCGCCCTTTACTGAAAACGAAAGCATCGTGTCGAGCTCAGGTAATCCACCAGGAAGACGCTCGGGCCATTCGACAAGGACAAGATTCTCCGGATCCGCCGCATACTCTTTCCAGCCAATCGTGTCTTTCGACTCCGGAGAGAGCCGGTACGCGTCAACGTGCACGAGGCGCGCAAACGGAGGATGACGGATCGGATACGACTGCGCGATGACGAACGTGGGACTTGCAACCGGCGCGGAAACGCCGAGCACACGGGCGACCTCCTGCACAAAAGCCGTCT
>CAZVGP010000106.1:0-2089 GCA_964626715.1 uncultured Candidatus Saccharibacteria bacterium | reverse complement strand
ATCCTCCACGACACCTTGGAGGACACGAAGCTCACGGCGGAAGAGATTGAGCAGAAATTCGGCGCGACGGTCCGCTTCCTCGTCGAAGGCGTTACGAAGATATCAAAACTGAAGTACCGCGGCCTCGAGCGGCACGTGGAGAGCCTGCGGCGGCTTCTCGTTGCGACGGCAAACGATATCCGCGTCATCATCATCAAGCTCGCCGACCGGCTTGATAACATGGAAACCCTCGAATATGTAGAGCCGGCGGAAAAGCGACTCCGGATCGCGCTTGAGACGAGAGAAGTGTACGTGCCGATTGCCGAGCGCCTCGGCATCGGAATCTTGAAGGCGAAGCTTGAGGACCTTGCGTTCAAAAACCTGGAACCCAAGCGCTATAGCGAGATGGCGAGCTTCCTTGCGGAGCGGGGCGAACGAGAGAAAGAATCTTTGGATAAGGCTTTGAATGACCTCCGGAAAGCTCTCGCAGCGGAAGGCGTGCGGAAGTTCCAGACGGAAGCGCGCATAAAGAACGTCCACAGCTTCGCGGCAAAGCTCGCACGGAAAGGCAACGACCCGGAAAAGGTCTATGACATCTTCGCGATACGGATCGTCGTACCCACGGTCGCTGACTGTTACCGGGCGCTGGGCATCATCCACAAGATCTGGCGCCCCATCCCCGGACGTGTCAAAGATTACATCGCCTCGCAGAAGCCAAACGGCTACCGCTCCCTCCACACCACCATCATCACGCCGCACAAGCTCATCATCGAGGTACAGATACGAACCGAAGAGATGCAGCGCGAAAGCAAGTTCGGCGTTGCCGCGCACTTCCTGTACAAGGACCATAAGAAAGGGGCGGAAAAAGCGCCGAATGCTGGATGGGCGTGGCGGTTCGTTCCGTCCTTGATGAGAGTCGCGCGCGGGACCGCGCCGAAAGTGCCTCCCACGTCGGAGAATCCGCGGTGGCTCAAGGAACTCAACACCGCAGCGGAAGATTTCCGCGGAGGAAAGGCGTTCGAGCAGGCGCTCCGCGAAGACTTTTTTGCCGAACGGATGTTCGTGTTCACACCAAAAGGTGATGTCATCGACCTCCCTGTCGGCGCGACGGCGGTCGATTTTGCGTATGCGGTCCACTCTGACATCGGGAACATGATGACCGGCGCAAAGGTAAACGGGAAGATCGCGCCCCTAGCGGAACCATTGCAAAACGGCGACATCGTCGAGGTCCTCACGAAGAAATCAGCGAAACCGAACAAGAAATGGCTTACCTTTGCAAAGACGTCCACCGCAAAACACCACATCAAAAACGCCACGAACAAAGGAGTGATTTAAAAAAACTAGATGGAGAAACGATCCGCGGAAAAAGAATCATCTTCGGGAGTCTGAGCGGTAGGAGAGGTATTCAGATTCCCCGTTTCATTCTCGGGAGCTATTCCGTTATCTGGATCAGCGGCGCGATGCCGCCCGAAATGCGCAAGTATTGCTTCCAAATCCTCCGTCGAGAAGAAATCAATGATGAGTTTTCCTCCATTTTCCTTTTCTTGGATTTCGACTTTCGTGCCAAGCGATTCGGCGAGCGCTTTTTCAAGCGCTTCTATTTCTGGCCGGTGCGCTTCCTTTTTACGCGCTTTCTCGACAGCGATTGCGCGCGTTATCTGCTCGACTTCGCGGACGGAGAGTTTCCGGACAAGAATATCGCGGAAGACCGTTTTCTGCTCATCAGGACGGTCCGAAAGCATGAGAAGCGCCCGCGCGTGGCCTTCGTAGATCGCTCCGGAGACAACCGCCTGTTGCATCTCGGGAGGAAGCGAGAGGAGGCGGATGGAGTTTGAGACGTACTCGCGGCTCTTCCCGACCTTGTGGGCGATTTCAGTATTCGTAAGGTTGAATTCTTTCTGCAAGCGGTCGAATGCGCGGGCCCGGTCGATGGCGTTCAAATCCTCCCGCTGCAAGTTCTCGATGATGGCAAGCTCCAAGCGCATCCGGTTCTCCTCCTCCTTCGTGCGAATGATGACCGGAATTTGTGAAAGACCCGCAATTTTCGCGGCGCGGAGCCGCCGCTCGCCCGCGATGAGCTCATAGTAGGTCGAGATACCGCCGTCATGCG
>CAZVGP010000105.1:0-2116 GCA_964626715.1 uncultured Candidatus Saccharibacteria bacterium | reverse complement strand
AAATCGCAAACGTACGTCGGCTCAAGCGGTCAGCCCATAAAAAGCAAGAGCAAAATCAGATAGCGCGTATTATTAGAGGATTCATTTATCGGTTGTGCTATAATGGAAGCATGATTCAGGATTTTATAAATACTTCTCTATCCAAAGCGCAATACGAAATGATCGACAGCGGGAAGCGTTTTTATGCCGAAATCAAAGCGCTGCGCGGAGTCTGGGCAACAGGACGGACGCTCGAAGAATGCCGAACTAATCTGCTTTCTGCACTTGAGGGATGGCTTATTTTTCGCTTGCGCAATCAGCTGGCGGTCCCGAATTTTAAGGTGCCGACTAAGATAAAACTCCAAAGGACGCATGTCTAGACTGGGGCCGATTTCTCTGCGGGTCTTTATCGCCCGCATGAGGAAATTCGGCTGGGGCGGCCCGTATCAAGAGGGTAAGCATCCGTACATGATTAAAGGTTCTATTACGCTCACCATACCGAATCCGCACGATGGTGAAATAAGCCAGGACCTGCTGGTGCGACTGCTTCGTCAGGCGGGTATTACCAGAGTGCGATGGACGGGTAGGAAGTGACATGGCTCAAAGACACCGCATTTCTTTTTCGGAATACGACGCTGCTCACTTGTATGAACTAGCATTGGAACATTTTTGCGTTTCGAAAAAGGAAGGCGTGTGCGCCGAATGTCTTGTTTTGAAGAAACGTCTCGAAAAGTTCATCGGAAAGGAAGAGGTTAAGCATATACAACGACAAATCAAGAAACACGGTTATTGCAAATAAGGCTTGTAAGAGTAGAGTCTCTGTAACGTCATGAATGATAGTCCCTCGGGGACCATGGAACAGCAATTCCTCAAAGCGTATGAGCTTCATGCAGATGGCGTCTACCGATACTGCCTCACGAAGCTCTCGGACGAAGGCGCGGCCCTCGATGCGGTGCAGGATACTTTTATGCGTTACTGGAACATGATGCGGAGTGGCTCTGTCGTGCGCCACGACCGCGCGCTTCTCTTCACCATCGCGCGTCGGCTCGTGATTGATGAATACCGTGCAAAATCAAAACGCGCTGTTTCGCTCGAGAAATTAAGCGAGGATGGTTTCGACCCGAAAGGGGACGATGCCGCGGATGTCGAGGCCGATGCTGACACGGCGCGCGCGATTTCAATGATCGAACATTTGCCGCACGAATATCGCGATGCACTGGAGCTTCGCTATGTGGAGGGTTTTGAGCCGAAAGAGATTGCAAAGATTCTCGGTGAATCGGCGAACGCGATAACCGTGCGCATCCACCGCGGCGTTGCTAAACTTCGCGCCCAGTTTAACCCCAAAACGAAACATGAATGAATCTGTAAAAAACGAGCGCGAAGTAGAAAAACTGCTCTCCCGCGGCAGGCATGCGCGCATGCCTGCCGGCAGCCGCGCACGCATCCTCTCCGCTCTTAAACGGCATGTTGCCGAGAACCCTGTAAGAGAAGAGGCACCCATGCGTCATGAAGGGCAGGTGGCAGGATACTTCCAGCCATCGCCTTATCAACAGCCATCTCCTTACCAAAGATTCTTAAAAAAACCTATGCCTATCATTGCAGGATTCTTGATCGCGGCGTTTCTCGGAGGCGGCACCTCCTTTGCTGCTGAAGGGGCCCTTCCGGGCGACCTCTTGTACCTGATCAAAGTGCATGTCAACGAGACAGTGAAAGAAGCGCTCGCATTCTCGGCTGAAGACAAGGCCAAAGTCGAAGCCGATCTTGCTGCGCGCCGGCTCGACGAAGCACAGGCGCTTGCCGCTAAAGGCAAGTTGAGCACCTCGACCGTAACTGACCTTCAAGACAACTTCTCAAAGCACGTCGGCAAGGCCGATGCGGACGTAAAAGAACTTCTCACAGACGATCCGTCCGCTGCGGCGGAAATCAACTCGTCGCTTGCGGCGCGCATTGCGGCGAACGAGGACATCCTTTCCATTTTTGCGAGTTCGACCGAGGATCACGGCCCGATAACCGGCCTTATCGCGTCTCTCACGGCTCATCTCTCGGCAGGGAATCGTGAGGACTTCAAGTTCCGTGGCGCAACAAGCTCTTCGGCGCAAGTCATTACCGCGCTTGAGACTCGTGCGAAGGCTGCTCT
>CAZVGP010000104.1:0-2122 GCA_964626715.1 uncultured Candidatus Saccharibacteria bacterium | reverse complement strand
ATCTCACGGGGGGTTTTTCGGGAGAGCGGGATTACGGCTTCACGTCGTAACAGGCTTCTGTCGGGCTCGGTTGTCCTTGCGCGACGCCCGCGGTTGCGGTGCACGCGACGGAAGTTCCGTTGAAGTCCGCATTGCTGCCAGCACAAATTGGGGCGACCGCGGCATCGGGATCGCTCGTGAGCGCCTGATTCGCCGTGTCCTCAAGGATCGCACCGATGTGATAGCTCGTGCAGGTCCCGCCGGCGGCCGCGCTGTTGCCGGCGTAAAAGTAGCTCGCCTTCGTGACCGGGTCGGTCGGCAGAACCGCGATGTACTGGGTGCCAAGAAGCGCGAGGGTCGCCGGATAGGCGGCGTTGGAGTCGAAGTAGAGGGCCAAGGCGAGCTGCAATTGCTTAAGGTCCGCAACGCGTCTCGTATCGCGGCTCTTTAATCGCGCCGTGTTCAAAGAGGCAAGGACGATTGACGAAAGGATGCCGATGATCGCGATCACGACCAAAAGCTCAATAAGCGTGAAACCTCGTTTTGTCATACTATGATGCTAAAACCAATAAATAATGCTAGTAAGGACCTTGTGTTTGGTCAGTATCATTGTAGCTCATTCCCCGCGCCGAGAAGCTTTAATGTGGATAACCGGAAACGCTCTCTTCGCGGCCTAGATTGCCGAAGCAAGGTTGTAAATCGGGATCAAGACCGCTGCGAGGAGAATGCCGACCCCGAGGCCAAGGACAACGATCATAAACGGCTCGATGAGATCGACGAGGGTATCCACGCTGTTCGTGACTTCGCGCTGGTAGAAGCGCCCCAAGGTTTTCAGGATGTTGCCGAGTTCACCCGTTTCCTCGCCGACCCTGATCATCGCGGTCATGATGCCGGGTATTTCGGGATAGCGGCCCATGGCGTCCGAGACGGTCCCGCCGCCTTTGACCGACGCCGAGACATCGAGCAGTATCTCCGCGTATACCTTGTTGCCGACGACGGACGAGGCGATCTCCGTCGCTTGCACGACCGAGATGCCGGAGCCGAGCATGGTCGCGAGGTTGTCAGCGATCCGTGAGAGATAGAGCTTCTTCAAAAGAGCGCCCACGTAGGGAAGCGCGACGAGGAAGCGGTCGAACATGCTGCGGCCTGCGCTAGTCCGGACGTAGCGCGCGAGGAAAAATCCCCCGACCGCGAGAAGGATGAGAAGAAAAATGCCGTACGTCACGAAAAAGTTGCTGATGGCGATGACGACCTGCGTGTAGAGCGGAATCTTCTGCCCCGCATCCGTGAGGATGGTAGAGATGTGCGGGATGACCAGGGTCATCATGAGTATCATGACGACGACAAAGGTCGAGATGACGAACGCCGGATAGATGAGAGCGTTTCTCGCTTTCGAAAGAACCGCATAGTTGCGGTCGAGATAGTCCGCGAGGTAGAGGAAGGTCTCGTCCAGTTTTCCTGATTCTTCGCCGGCCCTGACCATGTTGACGTAGAAGGATGAGAAGGCTTTTTCATGCTTCGCGAGCGCCTTCGAGATGGTCGTGCCGCCCTGGAGGTCGTCGGCAACTTCGGTCAGGATGCGCGCGAGGATGGGCTTCTCGGCTTCAGAGGCGAGCAAGCGGAAGACCCGGAGCGCCGACACCTGTGCTTCAAACAGCGTCGAAATCTGCCGCGAGAGAAGAACGATGTCGCGGTTCGAGACGGTCTCAAAGAGCGTGAGGTTGGTGCCGAGAAGTCCGCCTCCTTCCGATACTTCTTCTATGGAGGAGATGGTGAGGTCGCGCCGCTGCAAAGAGACGATCGCGACGTCCTTGGAGATCGCGTCGATCGTGCCCGCTTGGGTCGCGCCGGATTTCTCTATCGCAGTGTACTTGAAGAGCATGGTTAGTTTGTATTGCGAGTCATCCTGTCTGCGTGCAACGCACAGGCAGGCGAACTCCCTGCCCGCCAAAGCCTCTGCCTGTGCGTGTCCGCACGCAGACAGGTTGGCGCAGGAGGGGAAAAACTTCCACCCAGCCCTCTAAGCGTGTTATCGAAAGCCCTGAAAGAAATTTAGTTTGCATAGAGGGCTGGGTGATAAGAAAATCTAATTCGCATGCGCTCATAAGATTTTCTATATCAGCCGCATGAAGGTCTTCGGATT
>CAZVGP010000103.1:0-2182 GCA_964626715.1 uncultured Candidatus Saccharibacteria bacterium | reverse complement strand
TCAGGGATGCCCTAGAATAAGGCGATTTTCGAACTCGAAAACGTCTCGAAGGAGCCTGTCCCGCGCTTCACGCCGTTGGGCATAATCGGCAGCGCTCAAGACCGCAAACCGGAGCGGCAGCCCCGTGGCATGCTCGAGGGTGTGGACCGCCTTCGCGATGCGCGGATTCTTTGCTTTCCTCGCGACGATAAGTAAATCGACCGACGAGCGGCTTTCGCGAGCGAGAGCGCCCGTTGCAATGATAAGCGTTATGCCGGAGATGCCCCGAAACACGGCGGCAATCGTGCGGTCATCAGGAAGCGTCGTTGTATCGAGAAGCGCATAGAGAGCCGGGAGCCACGGGTGCGCATGGTTCAGGCTGAAAAGTGTCTGTTTCTTCTGGTGTCGCACATGGAGGATGTTCGAGCGCGCGAGCGCCCTAACTTCATATTCAGCGATAGTTTTCGGAATGCCGATGACCGCCCCCGCTCCAGCTGCTGTTACTCGTATATCGGGTTGGAAAACGAAAAATTTGAGGAGCTTCACACGCCTCGCGTTTTCAAAAAGCCGTGCGAGGTCCTGGAACATGAGAGGCATTGTACCCCGTGAGTAGACTTTTGGCATTACGAAGCGTGCGCCCACACAACATTATATTCAAGAAGTTGAGAAGTTGGAACAAACTAACAAACCAATAAAAATGCGTACGGCTTCGCAAGCGCACAATGCCAAAAGCTCACTACGGGGTTGTACCCTGTTGTGAATTTTGGCAAAGGGTTTTTCTTTACACAATATTTTCAGGTTACATGCAAGTTTGCCGTGCTCACGAGGTTCACCACAACCTGCGCTTTGCGCATTGCCAAAATCTACAACGGGGCGTATTCGCATTCAAAAACTCCGCATTGCGGAGTTTTTGATTGCGAAGCGAGCTATTACGCAAGCTCTACCCAAAGCACCACAAGGTCATACGGCCTCGCGCTTCGCCCGCAAGGGATGCGCTATTCGCGCACGCGCTCGACCTGGGAGTGGTGCTGGGTTTCGTTAGCTTATGCTAACTCAACTTTCCCTCCCGCCGCTTCGATTTTCTTCTTGAGCTCGTTCGCCTCGTCTTTCTTCATTCCTTCCTTGAGAACGGACGGAGCTGCGTCCACAAGATCTTTCGCTTCTTTGAGCCCGAGCGCCAATGCTTCCTTCACGACCTTGATGACCGCGATCTTCTGCGCGCCTGCTTCAGCAAGCTTCACGGTGAAGATTGATTTCTCCTCGGCTGCTTCGCCTCCCGTTGTTGCAGGACCTGCCGCCGCGACTGCCGTTGCAGAAACGCCCCACTTCTCCTCAATCGCCTTGACCAAGGTGTTCAGTTCAAGAACGGACATTTTTTCTACTGCTTCGATGATTTGTTCCTGTGTCATGGTTATGCGTTCTTAGTTTTCGCTACTTCGCCGAGTGCAACGGCAAAGCGCTGCAAGGGCGAATTGATAACATTGACGAACATGCCGCGAAGAACCAGCGTTGCCGGAATCTGCCCGATAGCGGCCGTTTCCGACTGCGAAACGAATCGTCCTTCGAGCGCGCCTCCCAAGAAGCGAAGTTTGTCTTTGAATTTCTTAATGAATACCTGGATCGACCTCGCGGGAGCCGTGACATCAGCTCCGTCGAGAAGATGCGCCATCGCGACCTCTCCGGGCAATTCTGGCATCTCTCCCGCATAGCCTTTCTCACCAAGCGCTTTCTGAAGTAGGGTCTTCTTCACGACGGTGAACTTCACCTGTTCCTTTTTCAATCCTGCCCGCAGTTCATTTGCTTCAGAAACCGTGAGGCCTGTGAAGCCGACAAAAACCGCCGATGTGGTTTTTGACAGCGCGTCCGACACATTCGCGAGTATCTCTTTCTTCTTGTCTTTAGTAAGAGCCATCTTAGATTTTCTTATGAGCGAAGCGAATTAGAAAATGTTAGATCCTGAGAATTTTTGCTTTGCAAAAATTTCGAAGGATGGCAACGCTTTGGGTCCTTATCCCTCGCTGAAACAGCTCGGGATTTAACAAAACCTAATCGCTTTGCTCAAGGTTTTCTAAAACACTTACTGGATCGAAAGATCGACCTCTTTTGACTTCGGCAGGATTTATCCTTCTATCCGTTCGAGTCCCTCGCTCTACGCTCGGAATCCTCGCACAGAGTGCTCGGACCTGCTGTCTCCAGTCGTGCT
>CAZVGP010000102.1:0-2187 GCA_964626715.1 uncultured Candidatus Saccharibacteria bacterium | reverse complement strand
AGCGTGAAGTTCAGCGGAAGCGAAGTGTGATTGCGGAGGCACTCATCGAAAAAGCGGCGTGTGATCTGCCACGCGTTCTCATCCGTGAAGAAGCGTCGAGCTTGCTCGAGACGATGAAGAAAGACATCGCGCGGCAGGGAGTGCAGTTCAATGAATACTTAAAACAGCGGAACAAAACGGAGGACGAGGTTCTGAAAGAAATCGAAGCGCCAGCCGAAAAACGCGTCTGTCTCGATCTTGTGTTCGCTGAAATCGCCCGCGCGGAAAAAATCCAAGCCGACGAGAAAGAAGAAGGGCGCCTCGCGCACACCTTGGTCCAGCAGGGCGTCGACCACGAAACCGCACACCGTTACGTCCATGCGACCGTCATGCGCGAGAAAGTATGGGAGCTTCTGGGCGTGAAAGCTGAAAGCCGGATGTGACTTAGATTGTTCCTGTGAAAACTTTTTCGAGTATTCCTTTCGAAACAAGCTCTTTCGGTTCCCCGTGGGCAACTACTTTCCCTCTGTCTAAGATGTAGCCGCGGTTGGCGATTTCCAAAAGCGATTTGATGTTGTGCTCAACGACGAGTATCGCGGTCTTCCGCTTTTCGTTGATGTCTTTCACGAACGCGAACACTTCTTTCACGACTTTCGGCGCAAGCCCAAGAGACGGTTCATCCAGAAGAAGCACTTTCGGATCGGTCATGAGCCCGCGGGCTACCGCGAGCATCTGCTGCTGGCCGCCGGAAAGCGTTCCCGACCGCGCGCGCCGCTTTTCGCGAAGAACCGGAAACATCTCAAAAAGGTCTTGGATGCGCTCTTTCGTGATGCGCGAATCGGCATTCGTATACCCGCCCACTTCCAAATTTTCTTCGACTGACAAATCAGCGAACACGCGCCTTCCCTGCGGCACGAAGGCGATCCCGCGCGCGACAACTTCATGCGGCACCGGCGAGAACTCATTCTCGTGCCAGAGGATTTTCCCGTGCTGGATGAGAGCGAGGCCAAATATCGCTTTGAGAATGGTTGATTTCCCAGCACCATTGGGGCCCATGAGCGCGACGATTTCGCCCTCATCGAGAGCGATGTCTACACCGCTTAGTGCAGCTACCCCACCATAACGAACATGGAGGTCACTGACTCGAAGTAATATTTCAGATTTCATATGCCGCTTTATCCCCACACCAAAGTTTTTGGTGTGAGGGCGTAGTGCACATGGACGTTGTCGAGCTTCAGAAGCGTCTCGGAAACCATGTTCATTCGTAAATGCTGTGACCCCCCACTGAAAGCAAAATTGCTGATTTTTTGTCATCAGAAAAAGTAAAAACAACTCTGTAGCGAAAATTTACCGCGAAGCTCATTCGTCCTTTCATGATTCCTTTCAGCTTATGAACTTTCAGAATTCGATGGTTCCTGGGACTTTTAAATTCCGTGATGCGCCGCTTCACCTCTTCCTGTAGAGCAGGTTCGAGTTTTTTGTACTTGCGAATGAACTCACCCGAATAAACAACCGCAAGCATGCGATTATTTTATTTTCTTCGCGAGCTCATCAAGGTTACCGGTAAATACTCGCCCGGCTCGGACGTCTGCTTCGGCGCGAAGAACGCTCTGGAGCGCTTCTTCTTGCTCAAGCAGATCGATGGCCATACGGAGTGCGTGCGCCTTATTTGCCGCTTTGCCGCTCTGCACGAGCCGTTTAATAAACTTATCTTGGTGCTTAGAAACTGGCACAGTTATGACCCCCATAATTTAATACATTTTAATAAATCTTATTATACTTCCCGCCCAGCAAGCGTCAAGCCCCAAGATACGCCTCGATGACGGTCGGATTTTTCAAAACCTCTTCCGGTTCCCCTTCCGCAAGGAGTTTCCCTGCGTCCATCACGATGACATGGTCACAGAGCTCGCGAATAAGCGCCATGTCGTGCTCGATAAGCACGATCGTTTTGCCTCCGGCTCGTAATTCTTTCATGATGCCGGAAACAAGCTTCGCTATTTCCGGGAAAAGCCCGGCAAACGGCTCATCAAAGAGGATGATATCGGCTTTTGCCCCGAGGGCCCGGGCGACTTCAAGAAGCTTCCGCTGGCCATAGGAGAGGTTTTTCGCGAGCGCATGTCGCTTTTCCCAAAGGTCTACGCGCTCGAGGAGCATTCTTGCCTCGTTCTCACGAAATATTTTGTGCCGTTCGAAAAGCGCCGTCAAAAC
>CAZVGP010000101.1:0-2195 GCA_964626715.1 uncultured Candidatus Saccharibacteria bacterium | reverse complement strand
AGCGTCCCGCGACATAGGGCATCTTCAGCTTCTGCGCTGATTCCTTCACGAAATCTTTCGTTTCTGGTTTTCCGCCGACGAACAAAATTGTTTTTCCATGAGCCCCGAGACCGCGCACGAAAAGGAGCGTTTTTTCAAGGATCGGCGCGGTTTTGGTGAGGTCGAGGATGTCGGTGCGGTTTTTCGAGCCGTAGACCAAGGGCTTCATCGTCGCGTGGCGGCGCGAACGTGAAAAACCGAAATGCGCCCCCACCTTGAACAGGGCGTCTACCAACGCGGAGGTATCTGTTTCTGACATGCGGAGCAGTCTATCACGACCGAAAAAACGACGCAACGAGAAGGGGTTTTGGGATTTTGTTCCTCATCCCGTCGCTTCGGCAGCTTTCGTGTGCAAAGTTTCAAGTATCCCATCGAGCTCCCCTCCGAGAATCACTTCGATGTTATGCCAGCTCTTTTTGATGCGGTGATCGGTGACTCGGTCTTGCGTAAAGTTATAGGTCCGGATTTTTTCAGAGCGGTCGCCGGTGCCAATCTGGGCTTTGCGCTCGGCGGCGTGCTCCTTCGCAGCCTTTTCTTCTTCGAACGTCTCCAGCTTCGCTGCAAGAATCTGCATCGCTTTGTCGCGATTCGCTTTCTGCGAACGTTCTGACTGAGACCGCACTTCAAGCTTTGTTGGCTTGTGAATCACACGGACTGCGGTCTCAACTTTGTTGACGTTCTGGCCGCCTGCGCCTCCGGAGCGAGAAAACTCTATCTCAATATCAGCCGGATTCAGCACGACCTTCGGAAACTTGCGGATGGGAAGGATGGCAACAGAGGCGGTCGAGGTATGGATGCGGCCTGATTTTTCCGTCACGGGAATCCGCTGGACGCGATGGACGCCCGTTTCCCATCGGAGCGCCTCGTACACGCCCTTGCCTTTGATTTCTATCGAGGAAAGATCGTCCTCGAGAATCTTTGTCTCCCAGCCACGGCGCGCCGCGTACTTCAGATACATGCGCGCAAGCTGTGAAGCGAAGAGTGTCGCCTCTTCCCCTCCCGCGCCGGCACGGAACTCCATGACAACGGATACCGGCTCATCGTCCGAAGCCCCTTCGTCGGGAGCAAGGATTACTTCCATCTCTTGCCACAAAGCCGCACGCTGGGCTTCGAGCGCTACGCGTTCCTCTTTCGCGAGCTCGGAGAGCGACTGGTCTTGTTTCGCGAGCTCATCGAGATGCGAAAGTTCCCTGCCGAGTCGATCCCACTCCGCGGCACGGTATGCGGTTTTCTTGTTTTCGCGAAAATCTTCAATATTCATATGGAAAGTGTACAGCGAACAGTGTCCAGTGCCCAGCAGGAAAAGCAGGAGGTTTGAGTTTCCTGTCCACTGGGCACTGCGTACCGTCTACTTTTTTCTAGCTGCCGTACGTTTCTTGAAGCGGTCCACACGGCCAGCGCGGTCCAAGGTCGTGCTCTTTCCCGTATAAAACGGATGCGACGCCGAGGATATCTCAACGACGTAGAGCGGATATTCTTTTCCGTCGACTTTCACCGTATCGGTGGTTTCAACCGTCGAGCCGATGATGAATTGCGCTCCGGAGCCCGCGTCTTGAAAGACGACGGGGCGGTAGTTTTTCGGATGGATATCGGATTTCATACTGTTGTAGAGTTTGGCGTCGCAGTTTTTGTGCCCTTTTATAAAAGCGCCAGTGTTAGAAGAAAAACGATCTGGGAGGCGTGTGTAAAGCTTCTACTGAAAACCGCGGAAGGCATAACGCCAAACTTCACAACGGTATTCATGATTTAAAACTATATCATTTCAGCGCTACATACACAAAGCCGCCGCTCCTCTAGAGGGCGGCTCTTCGAAAGCGCCTATATCTCCTTGTAGCTGGGCAGTATCTTCACAGTAACGGAAGCAGAGGGCGAGAACGGACCGGCAAGGCATAACATGGTGTAGGTGCTCTGGGTGTTGACCGTTACCGACTGCGAGCCGGAGAGAGCGCTCGACGAGAGGCCGGGACCGGAAACCGAGCAGGAATCCACCGAACCCGCAACCGACCACGATATCGTCGAGGAGCCTCCGGGTTTTACGATAACGGGCGACGCAGAGATGGAAATGTTCGGAGCCACGACCGTGACCGTCTGGCTGCTGTATGCTTTGTTGCCATTTTCGTCCTGACACGTCAGGGTGTAGAAGGTCGTCGCGGAGG
>CAZVGP010000100.1:0-2206 GCA_964626715.1 uncultured Candidatus Saccharibacteria bacterium | reverse complement strand
GCAGCGGCCGCCCGATATAAAACGGAGGGACTGCGGTGTTACCCTCCCACACCACATCGATGTCGGCGGGCTCTATGAGCGCTTGAGCAGCGGCTTCCGGAATGCCGTTTTGTGTCGTGACAACCGTGACGATTTCGGCCTGCCCGAGAGCACCGGCCGCGAGCGTCAGCGTCTTCTTCCCGATGCCCTGCAGGACCACCGTGTTATTGACGCTCCAGATGTATGTTGCGATATCGGTTCCTCCTCCCGGATTCGTTGCGGTGATGGTAACGATATCCCCGGGCCTCGGATACTGCGGGGTCATGGTGAGATTGAGGGTCGTGTTATAGGCCGGAATGAGGTCAGCGAACGCGAAAACCGGCGCGAGAAAGAGAAGCGCGATGAAAAAGACCCGGCGCATGTTCCAGTTTCATTATCGCATGGGCCAGCCGTCGTTGTGTCTAGACCGTGCTCCGGCGTGGATACGCCGGAGCACGGTCTCGTTCACTATTGGAGCTGTTCTTTTTTCGCTTTCGCGATGGCGAGGAGCTGCGACGGGTCGGAAGTGATGATCTGGTCTTCGGTGTAGCTCGCGATGACCTTGATGGCGACGTGCTTCAATCCCGCGAAGAAGATTCCCTCTCCAACGTCCGATTCGAGGAGGAGGTATTTCTCCTCGTCAGTCAGGTTGAACGTCTTCTGCACGATGTCGATTGACGTCGGCGACAGCTTTAGAAGGAGTTGTATCGATGAGTTTGTGAGCATCGGCAGGCCGTAGGGGCTCTTGAGGAAATCTTCGACGTCCTGGGTGATGGTCGCGAGGCCGAGATAATATTTGCGGCAGCGTTTCGCCATGCTGTAGAGGAACGACGCCGTGTCTTCGGACTTCATCATCCACCACGCCTCGTCGATGACGAGGAGCCGTTTCTTAAGTTCTTTTCTGATCGCGTTCCAGATGAAGTGCGTGATGATGTACATGGCGACGGTCTTCAATTCGTCCTCCATGTTCCTCACCGAGAACGCGACGAACTTCTTGTTGATGTCCACGTTCGTTGCTTGGTTGATGAAGCCCGCCCACGTGCCGCGGGTGTATTTCGTCAGGCGCTGGACCAGAGATTCCGAACCCTCCATGCCGGCGAGCACGAGCTCAAAGTCTGAAAGCAGGGGCGGCTCCATGTCGCGGAAGTCGCGCTCGCCGGTGATGTCCTTCAAGGCGTATGTCTCGGTGATGGCGCGGTCGATGATAGCGTCCTCTTCAGGCGTCAGGCCTCCGAGCATGATGCGGAAGAGTCCCACGAGGTTGATGATGTTCGAGCGCAAGACATCCGACGGCGCCTCGTCTTCGCGAGGCGCCGGCAGGTCGAACGGATTGATGTGATTGTCCGAGGAGAGCGAGATGTTGAAGAACCGTCCGCCCACGGCATTCGCGAGATATTCGTATTCGGATTCCGGATCAACGACGATGACCTCGGTATCGAACATGAGGGAGCGCAGGATCTCGAGCTTAGTCGCGTAAGATTTTCCGGAGCCCGATTTCGCGAACGTGACCGAGTTGTAGTTCTCCAAGGAGAAGCGGTCGAACAAAATCAGAGAGGAATTGTGGCGGTTGATGCCGTAGAGGATGCCCTTGTCGGAGGTGAGGTCGAACGAGATGAACGGGAAGAAGCTCGAGACCGGCGAGGAGTTGAGTTTCGAGTTTATCTGGAGCATGTCTATCCCTGTCGGGATGACGCTCTTGAAACCCGGCTCCTGCTGGAAAAGAGCCGGCTTCACGTATACGAGTTTTGAGTCCAAGGTCGAGCGGATTTCGGATTCGGTTTTGTCCAGTTCTTCCTGGCTCGTCGCATAGATGGAAATATACAGTCCGACGTCGAACACCCGCTCCTGCGCCTGCTGGAGACTGTCGCGCAAACTTTCGATATCTCGGTATGCGGTGTCAAGGACCGGGTCGCGGACGAGCCCTTTTTCCTGCCGCGTTAAAATCTGGCTTTCGATCTCGGCAACTTTCTTCTGGAACGTGCGCAAAATCGCCGCGGTGTCGATTGGGTGGACGAAGATGGAGATGTCGAACACGCGGTCGCTGTTGATGATGGGCGAGAACCAGCTGTCGGAGAGAAAGCGCGGGTACGAGATGACGTAAAAAGTCCGCACGAGCTTGTCGCCGAGATTCAATTCCCGCGGCGTGATCTTCAAGGCCGAGGGAGCGATGATGTCGGCGAAGTCCAGC
>CAZVGP010000099.1:0-2213 GCA_964626715.1 uncultured Candidatus Saccharibacteria bacterium | reverse complement strand
AGCGTCCCGCGACATAGGGCATCTTCAGCTTCTGCGCTGATTCCTTCACGAAATCCTTTGTTTCAGGCTTCCCGCCGACAAACAAGAGCGTTTTCCCGTGAGCCCCGAGACCGCGGACGAAAAGAAGCGTTTTTTCAAGGATCGGTGCGGTTTTGGTGAGGTCAAGGATATCAGTCCTATTTTTCGAGCCATAGACCAAGGGTTTCATCGTCGCGTGGCGGCGCGAACGTGAAAAACCGAAATGCGCCCCTACCTTAAAGAGAGCTTCGACTAGCGCAGAGGTATCTGTTTCTGACATGCGGAGCAGTCTATCACGACCGAAAAAACGAGGCAACGAGAAGGGGTTTTGGGATTTTGTTCCTCATCCCGTCGCTTCGGCAGCTTTCGTGTGCAAAGTTTCAAGTATCCCATCGAGCTCCCCTCCGAGAATCACTTCGATGTTATGCCAGCTCTTTTTGATGCGGTGATCGGTGACTCGGTCTTGCGTAAAGTTATAGGTCCGGATTTTTTCAGAGCGGTCGCCGGTGCCAATCTGGGCTTTGCGCTCGGCGGCGTGCTCCTTCGCAGCCTTTTCTTCTTCGAACGTCTCCAGCTTCGCTGCAAGAATCTGCATCGCTTTGTCGCGATTCGCTTTCTGCGAACGTTCTGACTGAGACCGCACTTCAAGCTTTGTTGGCTTGTGAATCACACGGACTGCGGTCTCAACTTTGTTGACGTTCTGGCCGCCTGCGCCTCCGGAGCGAGAAAACTCTATCTCAATATCAGCCGGATTCAGCACGACCTTCGGAAACTTGCGGATGGGAAGGATGGCAACAGAGGCGGTCGAGGTATGGATGCGGCCTGATTTTTCCGTCACGGGAATCCGCTGGACGCGATGGACGCCCGTTTCCCATCGGAGCGCCTCGTACACGCCCTTGCCTTTGATTTCTATCGAGGAAAGATCGTCCTCGAGAATCTTTGTCTCCCAGCCACGGCGCGCCGCGTACTTCAGATACATGCGCGCAAGCTGTGAAGCGAAGAGTGTCGCCTCTTCCCCTCCCGCGCCGGCACGGAACTCCATGACAACGGATACCGGCTCATCGTCCGAAGCCCCTTCGTCGGGAGCAAGGATTACTTCCATCTCTTGCCACAAAGCCGCACGCTGGGCTTCGAGCGCTACGCGTTCCTCTTTCGCGAGCTCGGAGAGCGATTGATCTTGTTTCGCGAGCTCATCGAGATGCGAAAGTTCCCTGCCGAGCTGATCCCACTCCGCGGCACGGTATGCGGTTTTCTTGTTTTCGCGAAAATCCTGTATGTCCATATGAATCAGTGTACAGTAGACAGTCTACAGATAACAGAAAAGAACCGAGCTCTCCCGCATTGCAGACTGTTCACTGTAGACTGTTTATTTCTTCTTCGCTTTCGTTTTCGTACCTCGCGCTGCGGTTCGCTTCTTGAAACGGTCAACACGGCCGGCACGATCCAAGGTGGTGCTTTTGCCGGTATAGAACGGATGCGACGTCGAGGATATCTCGACTGTGTAGAGCGGATATTCCTTTCCCCCAACTTTGACGGTTTCGGTGGTTTCAACGGTGGAGCCGATGATGAACTGCGCTCCGGAGCCCGCGTCTTGAAAGACGACGGGGCGGTAGTTTTTCGGATGGATATCGGATTTCATACTGTTGTAGAGTTTGGCGTCGCAGTTTTTGTGCCCTTTTATAAAAGCGCCAGTGTTAGAAGAAAAACGATCTGGGAGGCGTGTGTAAGGCTTCTACTGAAAACCGCGGAAGGCATAACGCCAAACTTCACAACGGTATGCATGATTCAAAACTATATCATTTCAGCGCTACATACACAAAACCGCCCTCTAGAGGAGCGGCGGCTCTTCGAAAGCGCCTAAATCTCCTTGTAGCTGGGCAGTATCTTCACCGTAACGGAAGCGGCCGGCGAAAACGGTCCGGCAAGGCACGACATGGTGTAGGTGCTCTGGGTATTGACCGTTACCGACTGCGAGCCGGAGAGGGCGCTCGACGAGAGACCGGGACCGGAAACCGAGCAGGAATCCACGGAACCCGCAACCGACCACGATATTGTCGAGGAGCCTCCGGGTTTCACAATAACGGGCGACGCAGAGATGGAAATATTCGGAGCCGTGACGGTAACCGTCTGGCTGCTGTACGCTTTGTTGCCATTTTCGTCCTGACACGTCAGGGTGTAGAAGGTCGTCGCGGAGG
>CAZVGP010000098.1:0-2330 GCA_964626715.1 uncultured Candidatus Saccharibacteria bacterium | reverse complement strand
CAACGGTTTTCAAAACGGCTTATGCCGTTATTTGAAAAACGTTTTCATGAGGTGCAGGATTCGAAAGGCGGAAGAAACGTGCTGGGAGCACGTTTCTGAGCCGGGGTCGAGAACACTTAGTATTTTACGAGCGGGCGAAGTAAAATACTTAGTGATTCGTGACCGAATCCCTCCCCTTCCGCAATACCAAATTTCGATGTAAATTTGTATCGAAATTTGGTATTGTCAGGGTGCGGATTCGAAAGCCGGAGGCGAAGCCGAGACGGGGTCGCGACCGAGCGCCGAGTACACGAGGCGCGAGAGTTGTGACCGAATCCTACCCTCTCCGCCAAGATTGCTAAAGCATCGAATGCTCCTATAGAAACCTGTCATGACTTCAAATATCGCCAAACAACATCAGTGGTACAACGTGCGTTGGTTCAAAAGAATAGCGCCCGTTTATGATTGGGTTGAATTTCTTGTCGCCCACATTCGCGCACAGGCAGCTAAGGTGGATTCACCGAAAGGATCAAAAGTTTTGGACGTGGCTTGTGGCACAGGTGCGCAATCAATTGCTTTCGCAAAAAGGGGACTTTCTGTCGTTGGGGTGGACCTGTCTCCTGACATGCTCGCAAGAGCGAAAAAGAAAGTCAGAGAAGAATACGATGTGAATTTTATTTGTGCGGATGCTTCAAAAATTGAATATCCGGATTCCCATTTTGCTCTCAGTTCGATCTCTTTCGGTTTACACGATATGCCGGAAGAAATAGGGCTTGCCGTTCTGAAGGAAATGAAAAGAGCTACTAAACAGAACGGTAAAATAATTATCGTAGATTATCACACTCCTAAAAATGCGTTATCGGCATTTTTGGGAAATAAAGTTGCAAAAATTTGGGAAAGTAAATACTACGATCATTTTTTAGAAATGGGCTTAGAGCATTATCTTGAGAAAGTTGGGCTTAAAATCGAGAGCAGGAAGATACGTCTCTGGGGCAACACTCAAATCACTATTTGTATCAATACAAAATAGGAAAAGACCTTGTCACAAAGAGTAAAAAGATGACTCCCATGCCAAGACCCTCAACGTTACCGAGAGAAATTCGCTAAAATACCCTTACAGGGATTGACCATTAAAGTTTGAAACGCCAAGACGCCGCGACAAGATAATTGAAATGTTTTTCCAATTCTGCTTTTCCACAGCCCGTTCTTGACGGCGGGGAGGCGTTTCTTTGATACAATGGACTATGCCTACTCACACATCCATAATGGTTGAGTACGTCTGGCTTGACGGGCAGAAGCCGACGGCCCAACTCCGGAGCAAGACCAAGATTATTAACCGCCCGGTTACCAAGGTAAAAGACATTCCGGAGTGGGGATTCGACGGATCCTCGACGGAACAGGCGGAGGGAAAGTTCAGCGACTGCCGGCTTACGCCGGTCTTTTTCATGCCCGATCCGATTCGCGGCAAGCCGCACGTGATAGCGATGTGCGAAGTCTTCGAAGCGAACGGCGACGTGCATCCGTCGAACACCCGCGCGCACCTGCGCCAGCTTGCCGAGAAATATAAGAAAGCCGACGCATGGTTTGGCATCGAGCAGGAGTACACACTCTTCAAAGACGGGAGGCCCTTGGGATTTCCCGCGGGCGGCTTCCCGCGTCCGCAAGGGCCCTACTACTGCGCTGTCGGAGTCGACAACATCATGGGCCGTCCGTTAGTCGAGAAGCACATGAAGGCATGCATTGATGCGGGCATCATGATTTCAGGCATCAATGCGGAAGTCATGCCGGGGCAGTGGGAATTCCAAGTGGGCCCATTAGGCCCCTTGGCGGTTTCCGATCAACTGTGGCTTGCGCGGTGGCTTCTGCATCGCCTCGGGGAAGAGTTCGGCATCACAGTTTCGCTCTCGCCGAAACCGGTTCTAGGCGATTGGAACGGCGCGGGCGCGCACACGAACTTCTCGACGAAATCAATGCGCGCGCCGGGAGGCATCACGGCGGTGAAAGCAGCGTGCGAGAAGTTGAAAAAAAGACACCATGAGCATATTGCGGTCTATGGAGCAGGAAACGAAGTGCGCTTGACCGGCAGGCACGAGACCGCGAATATCAACGAATTCCGCTATGGCGTTTTGGACCGAGGCGCCTCGATTCGGATTCCCATGACAACGACCAATGCGAAAAGCGGCTATCGTGCGGACCGTCGGCTTGAAGACCGGCGCCCCGCCGCGAACATGGATCCCTACCAGGTGACGGCGGCTTTACTCAAGACCGTCTGCGGCGCTTAAGGTAAGCCCCGCAGCAAGGCATTCGCTCTGCGCTTTTTGCGGCGCATGGTATCTTCTCTCTGCTATGCC
>CAZVGP010000097.1:0-2332 GCA_964626715.1 uncultured Candidatus Saccharibacteria bacterium | reverse complement strand
TATCTGTGTGTGGCATGACTATGACTGCGACGGCATCCCCGGCGGCGCACTTCTCTATGATTTCTTCAAAAAAATCGGACATGCAGTGCAGACCTACGTGCCGGAGAGAAACGAGGGGTATGGGCTCAATGAAGGCGGCATCCGCGCGCTCAAAGATACCGGCGTTTCTCTCATAATCACGGTTGACTGTGGCATCACAGACGTTTCAGAGGTCGCACTCGCGAAGGAACTCGGTATCGATGTCATCATTACCGACCATCACCTGCCTTGTCTCGCCGAAGCCTCCGGCGAAGGTGGGGCGCGTGACGCACTTCCCCGTGCATACGCCATCATAAATCCGCACCGCGCAGACGATTCGTACCCATTCAAAGGACTTTGCGGCACTGGAGTCGCATTCAAGCTGGTCGAAGCGCTTATCGTGCGCGGGGATTTCGGGATTCCAGTGGGCTGGGAGAAATGGCTCCTTGATTTGGTTGCGCTCGCGACCATCGCGGACATGGTTCCTTTGACCGGCGAGAATCGCGCGCTCGTTCACTACGGTCTCAAGGTCGTCCGTAAAGGGAGACGCCCGGGCCTTGCGGCGATTTTTGAGCGCGAAAAAATTCCTCTGGAGTTTGCGACAGAAGATGATCTTTCGTTTTCCGTGGCGCCTAAGATAAACGCAGCGTCGCGAATGGGAAGCCCCAAGCTTTCCTTCGAGCTTCTCACCACCGATTCTCCCGAACAAGCTCGCGAACTCGCTGAAACGCTCGAAGCGCTCAACAAAGAACGGAAAATCGAAGGCATGCATCTCGCGAAAGATGTGAAACGGAAAATAGAGAGCATGCCAGTCCTTCCACCCGTCATCGTCGCCGGTAGCCGCTCGTGGCGGCCGTCACTTTTAAGCATCGCCACTAGCTCTGTTGTTGAAACCTACGGCAAAACTGTTTTTTTGTGGGGCATGGACCCTTCGACAAGTTCAGGGCAGGCGGCGCTTCTCAAAGGTTCATGCCGCTCTGATGGTTCTGTGAATATCGTTACGCTCATGAGCGCGGTCAAGGATTTATTTTTGGATTTTGGCGGCCACGAACTTGCTGGGGGATTCTCTCTCGCCCCCGAGGCCGTGCACACGCTTGCTGAACGTTTAGAAAAAGCTCTTGCCGAAATGGTCGCCGCGGTTCCGGCCGGAACCGCGGCGGCCGATGAACCCGAACCGGAAGATTCTCTGACGCTCTCTGAAATCACCGACTCCGCGTTCGATGCCTTGCGTACCCTCGCGCCATTCGGAGAAGCAAATCCCAAGCCCGTATTCCGTTTCCGTAACGTATCCGTTTCCGCCATCAACTTTTTCGGGCCGCACAAGGACCATGTGAAACTGTCGCTTTCTGACGACAGTTTCATCCCGAGTGCTTCCGAGGGACAGACTATCAATGCACTCGCGTTTTTCTTCTCCCGCGCCTCGTTCAAAGACACGCTCGCGCTCCTCTCCGCGGGCGACCGCGTGACTGTTCACGCCTCGCTTGAACGCTCGCACTTCCGCGGCAAAAAAGAACTCCGGCTTCGCGTTGTGGATGTGAGAGTCGCCTGACGGTATGCGCTCCATCACTATTTTTACGGATGGCGGAGCGCGAGGGAATCCGGGTCCTGCCGGTTCCGGAGCGGTTATTTACGACGGCAAGAAAAAAGTTGCGGAGATTTCGAAATTCTTGGGAATCCAGACGAACAATTTTGCCGAGTACGAGGCGCTCCTTTTGGCGCTTCAAAAAACCAAAGAGCTTTTCGGAAGCCCCGTGCCGCATCCGGTTTCCGTAAAAATGGATTCGGAACTTATCGTGAAGCAGATGAAGGGGGAGTACAAGGTAAAACACTCCGTGCTTAAGGAAAAACATACGCGCGCACGGCTGTTAATTGCCGAATCGTTTCCGAAAATCACTTTCACCCACGTGCGGCGTGAAAAAAACAAGGAAGCGGACAAGCTTGCGAACAATGCGATGGACCGCGGCCGTTAACGCACTCATGGCGACGAATTTCCCATATGGGAAATTCGTCGCCATGGCTTCGGCGCCTGTACGAGTATGAATTCAAAAACACTTATCCTTGCGGCCTGCGTTCTTATCGTCATCGGCGCGGCGGCGTATTCCGTGTGGAGAGCGCATCCGGCAACGCCGACCATCGACCCGTTTGTCGGTGCGCATGCGGGGATCGAAGGTATTATCGTAAAAGATCCTGACGCGCGCGATACTTCGACGCTTCTTACGCTCCAGATTGAAACGATAAACGGCACTTCCGCACATGGGCGCGTCCTCGTCATCGCGAATCGGTTCACGGATGTTTCGTACGGCGACCGCATCGT
>CAZVGP010000096.1:0-2358 GCA_964626715.1 uncultured Candidatus Saccharibacteria bacterium | reverse complement strand
GCGGCGTCGCGTTTCGCGAATGTGCCTGCGGCTTCCGCCATATCGCTTCGCGCTTTCGGGTTCGTGAAGAGGCGGTCAATTTCTGCGATGAGGACATGCGGCGTGAGGTTATTCTGATCTATGACTGCCGCGGCACCGGTTCTCGCATAGGCGAAGGCGTTCGACGTCTGGTCGCGGCTGACGTCTTCGGGGATCGGAACGAGGATCGAAGCCTTCCCCCATGAAGCGATTTCAGCGATGGAGCCGCTTCCGGCGCGGCTGACCACGAGGTCAGCCGCGCCCGCGGCCATCTTCATCGCGAGAAGCGAGAGGTATCCGAAGGGCTTGTAGCGGTAGCGGCGCTCATTCTTTTCGAGAATGACATGCGCTGTCTTTGATACGGTCTCAATGTTAGCCTGGCCTGTCTGATGGATGATCTGGTAGCGGTTCACCAAGTCCGGCAGTGCTTCCAAGACCACGTTATTCAGCTTTTCCGCTCCTAAGGAGCCACCGAGGACAAGAACGACCGGCACGTTTGATTCAAGCTCGAGAAACTCGTGCGAACCTTCCTTCGCGGGATTCTGGAGATCTTTCCGTACCGGATTTCCCGTGAGCGCGACTTTATCGCGGATTTTTTCAGGGAAATGCTCGTATGCCTCGTCGTATGAGATGGCGATGCGTTTCGCAAACGGCGCAGCCGCTAACGTCGCGCGCCCGGGGACCGCATCGGAGTCGTGCGCAATGATAGGAATGCCGAGCATATGTGCGGCGGTCACCGTCGGGACGCTGCCATAGCCTCCTTTCGAAAAGACAATGTCGGGAAAGAGCCGGTAGAGCTTCCAGAACGTTTTTACAAGGCCCCAGAGGGTCTTCACAGGGTCGAAAAGGTTCATGAGCGAGAAATACCTCCGGAACTTGCCCGCGGGAGTTTTCACGAACCGGACGCCCGTCTCGTAGAGGGCGCGCTCGTCAAAGGCGGCAGGACCATAGAAATACAGTTCCGGCTCGAGGAGTTTCCGCTCCTTCACGACGTCATGAATAGCTTCCGCGACCGCGATAATCGGATAGAAATGGCCTCCTGTCCCTCCACCGGTGAAGACGATTTTCATCCTGTTGTAGAGTTTGGCGTTACGGTTCTATGACCGCACTCCCTGCTCATAATTAATGTATAAAACATACCACGCCGTGCGCAGTGTTCTTTTTGTGGTAAACCGCAAGAGGCATGACGCCAAACTTCACAACGGGATTCATTTGTTTAGTATAGCAATTCGGCTATCGGAAATGCACTGAGCGCGAGACGGAAAGCAGTACGCCGGCGGCGCCGAGAGAAACGAGGAGCGCGCTCCCGCCGTGCGAAATGAAGACCAGCGGCAGGCCTGAAAGCGGAATGACGCCGAGCATCGCGCCGATATTCACGAATGATTCCGTCGCGACAAGGACGACGATGCCAGTCGCGATAAGCCCGCCGAAGAGATCCGGAGACCGCGCGGCGACCCAGAGTCCCCGCATCGCGAACGTGACGTAGGCGATCACGAGAACCGCTGAACCCACGAATCCGAACTCTTCGGCAAAGACGGAGAATATCGAATCCGATATCGGCTCGGGCAGTTTTCCGAATTTCTGGACGCTCTGGCCGAATCCCCTGCCGAACATCTCTCCTGCCCCGACCGCCAAGAGCGACTGCTGAATCTGATAGCCGGAGCCTTGCGAGTCGCTTCCGGGATGCAAAAATGTCGTGAAGCGATCGGCGAGGTACGGCCTCGCGGCGACGAGGACCGCAAGCCCGAGCATTCCCGTAAGGACAATGAGCGCAAGGTCACGGAATTTTGCGCCGGCCGCGAAGAACATCGCGAGTCCTGACCCGGCGATGACGAGAAAGGTGTCGGTATCGGGTTCAAGAAGGAGTGCAAGTCCGACGAGACCGGTGATGACGCAAAACGGGATGAGGCCGAACCGGATGTCGCCGATCTTGCTCTTTGCTCCCGAGAGCCACGTGGCAAGGTAGAGGATGTAGGCAATCTTCACGATTTCAGAGGGTTGGAAGGTAAACGATCCTATCGCTATCCAGCGCCGCGCCCCATTCAAAGAGAGGCCGAGGTGCGGCACGAAGACGAGGAGCGTCAAAAGCAAAGACGCGATAAAAAGGTAGAGGCTTACTCGCCTCCAGAAACGGTAGGGGATTCTCATAGCAAGAAAAAAGCCGATAATGCCGCCGCCGAGGCCAAGGAGTATCTGGCCCTTGAGGGCGCTCGTGAACCCGCCGCTGTCATACGAAAGGAGGCCGAGGGAAGCCGAGAGGAAGATGAAGAAGCCGGCAACGACGAGAAACAGAACGGTCAAAAGAAGGATGCGGTCGACGTGCGGGCGCGAAAGGGTCAT
>CAZVGP010000095.1:0-2365 GCA_964626715.1 uncultured Candidatus Saccharibacteria bacterium | reverse complement strand
TGGAATTCAACGTCTCCGGGTAGCTTCATAGACAATTTGGAGGTAGATAAAAGGATTCCATCCTAAATCTAATTCTTAGATTGTCAATGGCAATCGCCACACCTTTGGGGGGTTTTGATAACAGCAAACCGGCAGGCGTCGCAAGTCGCTGCGGAGAACTTTCACTGACGCTGTGTCCATACTTGGACAATCATCGAAAACGATCTAGTCGGAGCCTAAAAGTTCTTGTGTATGAAAGCGAGTGACATCGAGCCGATTCGCATGTTGAAGCTCAGAAAAAACATGAACATGAATGGTCGCTCATGGACACGAGCAAAACTCAAGCATTTTGCATGTAGATAAGAAAAAGTTTATGTGGATAATTCAAAATCACCCCAAAGGTCTGCAAAGGAAAAGAAAAGAATTCAGGAAAGCTGAGTATCAAATTTCAAAACTCCCCCACCGAGGCGCGCGCCCCAAAAGCCATCGCGAGTGCCAGGGTCACCGGCACCCACGCGCGCCTGCCCGAAGCCCAGAACGAAGCCGGCGCCCGGGACGCCGCCGGAGGGGAGCAGCATGTTGCCGGGGAACAAGGTACCCGTTTGATCATCCGTGACCCTGTTCGTTTCCATGGCTTTTCGGCTGGCAAACAGGAAGTACTCATCGGCACACATGTGCACTCCGCGCTCGCCGGTCGCAACATACTGCCGTGGAGACCGGCCTCTGCCTTCCGCAATATTCTCTTCGGGGTTGAAGACCCGGATGCGGAAAGGGCCGTCCTGCTCAAGAATCGTGCGCTTCGTTCTGCCACCGTGCTTGTTGCGATCATGGTTTTTGACATCGTACGCGAGAGCATCGCTTTCATCCGTACCTGCGAGGTCGATCAATTGCTCCACGGGCCGATTCCGTTTGAAATTGTCAATCTTGGTCCCATCCGTCCTGAACAGCCCCTTCCCTTCGTCACACGCGATCAGCGCCTTCCCGTACGCATCGATCGATCGCTTCAGCGCCACACCTATAGGACAAAAGGAGACATGCGTCCTGCCGCTCTCGATCTGCTGCCGGAGATCGGGGATCGCCATGACGCGGGCGCAGTATTCTTCGTACGTCAAAAGCGCATGCTGCTTGCCATCGATATCCATGATGACGCGCGTGCCGTCGGGCAAATTCTCGAGGAGACGCTCCATCGCCGCAATTCCTCTTTGGTATTGTTGATCAAGCTGCAGTGCCTCGATCGCTTCACTCAGAGAAAGGGGCGTCTCTCGCCTGTCCAGAACGTTCTCGGCTTGCCCGTGGAGCAACGCGGTTTGTTGGGCTACCTCCCGGATATCGACGACGAAAGGTTGAGCTTCCCCTTCAAGGCCAACGTCATACTGGAATTCAACGTCTCCGGGTAGCTTCATAGACAATTTGGAGGTAGATAAAAGGACTCCATCCTAAATCTAATTCTTAGATTGTCAATGGCAATCGCAAATCACGCCGGAAGCGCTTCGTATGGTGAGGCGTTCGCATGTTCACAGTTTTTTCAGTGAATCAAAGAAATCCTTCTTGTTCTTGTAGCTTTTCACGCCTATTCCCTTGGCAGCTTCGCGCAATGCTTTGCGTAAACGGGCATTCGGAATTTCCTCTGGCTGGACCGGAGTCGGCGCAAAGGGCAGACCGCCGGTACGCTTCACTTCCATATAAAACAGGATGATCGCCTGCGACGGTTTGATGCCCTGCAATTGTAGTATCTGCTCCGCTTGGCGTTGAAGAACGGGATCGATGCGTTGCTGAATGCGTCCTGATGCCATGGGATGAGGGGAATACAAATGTACTGGAATTGTACACTGCGTTCATCGGTGCATCAAGGGGAAAAAGTTGAAAATCAGCTCTCAAGAAAACCCTCGCAGCTCACCGCGGAGGGTTCTCTTGAGGGCATTCCGTGAGCATTCGCTCAATGCTTCCCCATCGCGCCGCCGCATTTGCACTCGCCGGCCGGACAACCGCAGCCGGGACACATCCCGCCACCGCACATGCCCTTCTTGCACGGACACATCTTGGAGGTGACCTTGAGCCAGAGCGTGATGGAGACAACGAGAGTCAAAAGCGCGAGCGAGGCATCGGTGGTGCCGAAGCTGAAGCCGCCGCCGACGTAGTGCGTGTGCCACGCACCGCCGATCGCAGCGACGGTCGTGAGCGTGAGGACGAGCGCGACGATCGCCTTCACGACTTTGCACCCCATGCAGGGGCCGGAGCAGGATCCGCAAGACATAGGAAAGGAGGGGGAAGAAGAACGCAGAGAGCGTACACGCATCGCGAAGAAGTTCAACGTGCAGCGGCATCGAGTACTGTTAGACCACAGCTAAAACTGGACTAACGCCACAGCCAAAAGTGGACTTTTTTC
>CAZVGP010000094.1:0-2368 GCA_964626715.1 uncultured Candidatus Saccharibacteria bacterium | reverse complement strand
CGCGACATATTTATGGCACATGTAAATGCACATCCAGAGGTTTCACAGGAGCTCGCTACTCATCCAAACACCAAAGGAAGGTTTAGTCTGAAATCGATTGACCTTTCAGAGCTTGCAGCCCATCGATTTGATCTGTCGCAAAGTATGGGGACCTTTTTATTGAGTGGCTCTGATTTTAGCGATTTAGCGACAATCAAAGATAGGCGATTACGCAGTACTTGACTAATACGTCAAGACCGGTTTATCCTAAAAATCGACAGGCCGGTTTTCTGATATGGGGAGCGCCAGCGATGTTGCTGGCGCTAGTCCTCGTCTGCCTCATTGCCTGTTTCGTGGGCCGCCAGACTCATATCTCTAATCCCGACAGCGCCGCCTATAAACAATCTGAAGTCTGTCCAACGCTCCATTTTGAAGGCGTCCCGATAGACCACTTTCCCGTAAACGAAAAGGGCTTTTTTCCCACTTCTAAGGATTGCAATGTCATCCTCAGTCAGCACCCGGAAAACATTGTATTTTGTTCGTTCTGTACCAGGCCCGAGAGCCTCCCTAGAAGCGCCAACTCTATTAAGGTCGATTGGAGGCAAGGAACTTTCTATCAACGGCCAATCGACCATTTCCATGTTTGCGAAAATACTGCAGTCATAAGCCGGGGTTTGCCCAGTATTCTTGAATCGAACAACGCTGACGGCAGAGTTATTGGAAGAAATAATTCGTTGAGGAAGAATAACCTCGCCCGCCGGATTTGCGGAAACGATCGCGCCAGCCTCATAGAAAACATACGCTCGCAACTCTCTTCGCCCTTTATCTCTGCCGTCTACGAACAAAAGCCCGGTAAAAATTCCTATGACGATAGTGAAGATAGAAATAAGTGCGCCGTTGTAAGCCTCAAGAGCAGTCCAAAAGCAATTCGAGTAGCCGACGACGAAGGTTTTGTATTCCTCAAGGGAATTGTGGGCCTGATAGTTGTGTATATTGCATATGCAATCCTCAAAAGAATGTGACGGCAATATCACCCACGAAACCGCCGCGATAATAACGCCGACTAATACAAAAGACTTCCAAGACTTCATTAGCAGGACTTAATCGCTGTGCCGAAGATGTCAGGATTCATGCGATTGTTGTACCGAAACTCAAACTCATTCACGTAGAGCGGAAGATATTTTTTGCTGACCTTATGGAACGTGCCGACGATGCCGCGCTTCACGATGCTCCAAAAGCCTTCGATGGTGTTCGTGTGAATCGCGCCGCACACATACTCGTCGCGGCTATGGTGAATAACGCCAAGCGGGTAATCGCGTCTGAGGGGGCGATAGGCTTTCCAGTCGTCGGCGGAAAGCAGGCTGACCTTGTGGGATACCACTTCCCGGACGAAGGCGCCAAGCGTGACGGCATCGACGTTGTTGATGACCCGCGCAATCACGTTGCCCTTGCGCTGGACCGCGCCCACGACGATAGCCTTGCCCTTACCGCCCCTGCCGCCAAAGTCACCGCGCCCGCCTTTGCCTTTGTGCTTGTTCTTCGCCTTGCCACCGACAAAGGTTTCGTCCACTTCGACGTAGCCGACCAGTTTCTTGAACTCGACGTTGCCCATTGCAAACCTGATCTTGTTGCACATCAGAAGCGCGGTGTTGTAGGAACCGAAGCCCATGACGCGGTAGATTTGCAGGGCGCTGATGCCCTTCTTGCTGGTCAGCATCATGTGCATGACGCGGAACCAGTCCGTCAGGGGTTTATTGGTGTTCTCGAAGATGGTGTCGACAAGCACAGAGAAGCGATAAGACGTTCCGGACGGGGAACAAGCCCTACATTGCCAGTGATGTTCCATCGTGCCGTGTGGCGCTATCTGATCGCTTCCGCAGCGCGGGCAGTGGACGCCTTTGGGCCAGCGATTGGCTTGAAGATAAAGACGGCAGGCCGTTTCATCGGGAAACTGCGTCTCAAGCTGCTTGATCGTCATTTGATGTATTTGCAAGTGCTTTTTGGCTTTGGGCATGGTTCACTCCTATCAACGTGGAGCCACTATGCGCCCTAGAAATGAATTAGTCAAGTACTGCGTAATCGCCCAAAGATACGTACTCGGTATTGTTCCCAAAAGAAAACGAACTTCGACTCGCTTTTGCAAACGAAAAGCTGTGGAAGCTATATCAGCGAAGACACCTAATCGTTCATAAGCGTGGCGTTGTGGATCGCCAATATATCGAGAAAACGGGAGAGAAGTTATCTATTGGCAGCGCTCTGAGAATTTCACCGCTGGAGATTCAAGAATATATTGAGGTAGCTCGGGAGTTAGGATTGGCGGTCTTCAAAGTTCTAACATAATGAATGCGGTCAGAGACTCATGGCACTACCTTAAGCATAAGCCCGACGT
>CAZVGP010000093.1:0-2397 GCA_964626715.1 uncultured Candidatus Saccharibacteria bacterium | reverse complement strand
TTATGGATGCGCCGATGTCTTTTACGACTTCTTCAAGCGAAGCGAAATCGCCGGAGAGGTAGCGCGCGCCGATAGGATTACCCGATACCGAACCGTAGAAACGCGCGTAGGTTGCGGCATCCGGCGATTTCGCAAAGAGGTAGCCGCCCGAATCCATGAGATAACAATCGTTCACGGCCGCGCCGCTTGCCGGCGCGGAAGCCGTATTGTCGTCAGCGCTTATTTCTCCGGGAGGAATCCCCGCGCACCACAGTGCGGCGGTTTGTCGCTCGGTAATGATGACATCGAGGCTCGTCAGACTGTTTCTCGAGACAGAAACATTCGCGACGGGAGGAAACGAATGCCCGATTGCGCTCGCGATGGCTCCGACCGGAGCGAGAAAGACGTTCGCGTGCGGCAAAAGATGCGCGTAGGAGCCGGAAAGCTCTGACACAACAAGCGAGTGTACCTCGTCCGTACTCACAAGATTTGTCCCCGAGACATTCACCTGCGAAATCGTTATCGCCGGAAGATGCGACACATAAAAGACAAGCACAACGGAGACCGCAACGACCACAGTGCCGGCAGCGACTTTAACCCACATAAGACGCCGCCGCCGGTCCTGTAAGCGCAGCTTCGGCTGGGAAGGATCCATGGTTATTTCCTTATTATATCCTTCCCGACGTATTGCTGTAGAACCTTAGGGACTCGAACCGAGCCGTCCGATTCCTGGTAGTTTTCAAGGATTGCGGCGAGCGTACGACCCATCGCGACCATCGTAGCGTCATTCATATGCACCGGCTCCGTGGAGCCGTCCGCGCGCTTGACCTTGGTGTTGAGACGCCGCGCTTGGAAACCGCCCATGTAATCGGCACTATGCGTTTCGCGATACAGTCCCTGCCCCGACATCCATATCTCGAGGTCAATCTGGCGCTGATCCGGGAATCCCATATCACCGGTTGCAATGATGACGGTCTGGTACGGGAGGCCGAGAAGACCGACCAAGTGCTCCTGTATCGCGACAATGAAATCCTGTTCAAGAATGCCGTCTTCAGGCCGGCAAAACGTCTCCATCTCCACTTTGTCGAAGTGATGCAAACGCAAGATTCCACGCATATCTTTGCCGTACGAGCCCGCTTCGCGGCGATAGGCCGGCGAGTAGCCAACGTAACGGATGGGAAGCGCTGCTTCAGGAACGGTCTCGTCCATGTGCATCGGGCCAAGGGTGTGTTCGGCGCTTCCGATCAAGACCAAATCGTCCTTTTCCAAATAGTAGCGCTCTTCGATGGGCTCGAGGCGCGCCATCCGGTTCATGACAGCGGAGCGCATCATGTACGGCGGCACGACGGGGATAAAGGGTTTGGTTGAAACCTTGAGGCCCGCGCGCGATGCGATCTCCTTGAGAATGTCTTCGTCGGTGAGGATTTTCAAGGCGAGGGTGAGAAGCCCGAACTGCATCATCGCGAGATCTCCCTTGAAATACGTGAAGCGCGCGCCGGAAACTTTGCCCGCCGTCTCGCTGTCGATAATGCCGAGCGCTTCACCTATTTCGAAATGCTGCTTGGGCGAGAATCCGAAGTTCCTCTTCTCGCCCACTTGCCGCACCACCTTGTTCGATTTCTCGTCTGTGCCGACGGGCGTGTCGGGAGAGGGGATGTTCGGGATCTTGAGAAGAAGTGCGACGAGTTTTTTCTCGATGTCCGCGTGCTTTTCTTCGAGCGCGGCATGTTCTTCTTTGAGTTTTTTCCCCGCTTCGATGTCGCGCCCCGCGGCGGCTTCATTGCGTTTGCGGTTTATCTCGTCTACTTTTTGCGCAAGCGATTTCCGTTCATCATGAAGTTTGAGTACCTCGTCGAGGTCAACAGGCTTGCCCTTTTTGTTGGTGATGGCAGCGCGGACGATATCGGGATTATCGCGGATGAATTTGATATCGAGCATGTTAGATTTTGTTGTGAGCGGAGCGAACTAGAAAATCTTACATCCCGCCGCATTTTTGCCGCTCCCCACATGCGGCATGCGGGTGCGAGTAGCACATCCCTCTCGGGCGAAGCGTGCCGCCCGAATTTCGACTCCCGCCATCCTTATATCCGCAAGCGCAATACTTGTTCTGCAAAAATGCGGCTGGGATAGTCAGCGGCTCGCGCATGGCGCACAGCGTATAGTACCATTATAAAAAATGAAAAACACACAGATGCGGACGCTTCCTTCCGAAGAATTTCCCGCGCTTCTTCGCGAGATTCCCGATGCGCCGGAAAAACTCTATATCCGCGGGCAGCTGCCTGCCGAAGGGACAAAACTCCTTTCCGTTGTCGGTTCGCGCCGCATGAGCCGCTATGCGAAAGACGCGTGCGAGTTTTTGATTTCAGGCCTTGCCGGCTACCCTATCGCGATCGTCTCGGGGCTTGCGCTCGGCGTTGA
>CAZVGP010000092.1:0-2399 GCA_964626715.1 uncultured Candidatus Saccharibacteria bacterium | reverse complement strand
GGCTCCCCTGCTCCCAACGCTGCGGTCAGCCGCGGCGTGTACAACTGCCACGTTGATGGGATGAACTGCGAGGGGCCCATCGCGCCGCCGTAGCCGCGGCTCGTGGTGTAAATCGGCCTTTTGGGGCACGAGACCGGCGCGGTCGCCCACGGAACGCCGAGCGCGTCCGTTATCGCCTGAAACGGTTCCGTGTCGCGCGGCGCTTTCATCACCTTCTGGTATGCGGTTGCCGAATTCTTGCTCACGCCGTCCCCCGTCCCGAGATTCACGACAAAGCAGGCGCCGATGTTCTGACCCAAGTCTGATTCTTGCTTCAACACTGCAAGGATGAGCGCGGGCCGCACGCTGGTCTTTTGCGATGCGGCGGTCGCGTACGAGAGCGCTTCGCCGAAGGGTATCGCTGCGGTATCGCGGAGCGTAAATAGTTCCGCCTCGATTTGCGCGATGACTTTCTTCGAAGCCGTGATGACGTTCTGGTACTGGCTCTCCTGCGTCTTCACGGCGGCAAGGAGTATCTCTTCCTGCGCCTTGTCGGCCTTGACCTGATTCTCCTGAAGCACCTGCTCCTGCCGCAACTCTTCCTCTTTCGCGCGTTGGTCCTCAAGAGCGGCTTTCGCGGCAGCGGTCGCGTTCTTCGTGTCTGCGATCTGGGAAAATGACTGCTGGAGGGCAGATTTGATGGACGTAAACGAGTCGAGGTCCTGAAAAAACGAAGAGACGCTGTCCGAGGAGAAGATGACTTCTGTGACAGTATACGCGTCTATGGCGTGGGTTTTGCGGAGTATGTCCGCAAGCGACTCAAGCTCCTTTGTGCGCTGATCATCAAGGCCGGCTATCGTACTGTTCTTGTCGCTGATGTCGCCGGTCAGGCTCTGGATATTCAAGTCGCGCGCTTTGATGGAGAGCTCATCCTTCTGTATCTGGGCGTTGATGATGTCAATGTCGCGCTCAAGAGAAGTGCCTTCGCTCTGCTTCTGTTCAAGGATCTTCTGTTGCGCATCGATTTCCTGATTGAGGACCTGCAGTTGGGCTTCGAGCTGCGCCTGCCGGGCCGCGACATCAGCAGAAGTGTCGGCAGAAGAAACAGCGGGAATAAGAAAAACACCCGCAAGCAAGAGACTGCCGATAGCAGAAAAGAACCGTGCGTGCATGATTCTAGTGTACCCCGTGAGATAGGCGAAGGCCCGTGAGATGCAGCTTCGCTATCTCACGGGCCGAAGCCGCCATCTCGCGGGGTATATCAAGCCGTGTTATTCTCAAATGCTATTTCTTGGCTTCTTTTTTCGACTCCTCGCTCTTTGCTCCTTCGCTCGGCGCTGCTGCGGCGGTTTCCTCCCCTTCTTTCTTGCCGCGCTCTTCAGAGATGCCGATTGTCTCCATATCCGGCGTTGCTACCACTTCCTCCACTTTTTCTTCCTTCGCTTCGAGGATGGTCGCGATGACGTCATCCGGATTCGTCACGAGGGAAACTCCTTCGGGAAGCGGGATGTCTTTCACGAGGATCTGCATGCCGATTGTCGCAAGGCCGGAAATATCAACGGCAAGCTCGTGCGGGAGATTCATGGGATCCGCTTCGACTTCGACTTCGTGGAGCGCTTTCACGAGGTTTGCGTTGAGTTCTTTGACCGCCGGCGCTTCGCCGGTAAAGACAATCGGAACATCCACTTTCACCTTCTGGCCTTTCACGATCGCATAAAAATCCGCGTGGCGCGGAATACCGGTCACCGGGTCGCGGTCAATGTCGTGGATGAGGACATGGTGCTCATTCCCATCAACGACGAGCTGGACTAGTGTGGATTCTCCGGCGCTTTCGAGCACATCGGAAAAATCGTTGAAGGAGACCTCGATGGGAGTCGCCTCCTGCTTCGGGCCATAGACGACCGCGGGCAACACACCCTGCGCGCGAAGGCCCCGGACGCTTTTGCCGATGTGAGAGCGCTTAGTCGCTTTGAGTTGCATGAAGAAAAACTGTACCAAAAAAGAACCCAGAAATCAAAGCGCCGCGGCCAGAGGCCGCGGCGCTTCTTTGGCTCGCAGATACTAGAGCGATGCGCTCGTATCGAACGAAAGGACGTCCGACTTCACGCTTGTGCCGTTCGCGGTCGCAGTAATCTGATAGTAGTACGTCGAATCCTTCGAAAGAGGAGAGAGTTTGACACTCTGGAAGGTTGCCGCAGTCGTCACGCTTACGGTCTTCGTGAGCGAGGTTGGCGAGGTACCGTATGCGACAGAGCCGGTGGCGGCGATATTCGTCGTCCAGGTGATAGTCGCGGTATCGGCAAGAGCACCGGGAGAATCGGTCGCCGAGATATTGCTGATCGCGAGCGTCGGAGTGGTCGGCACCGTCGCCGTTGCCGTGTTGCTTTGGCCGGAATTGTTCCCAGCCGCATCGAATGCGG
>CAZVGP010000091.1:0-2471 GCA_964626715.1 uncultured Candidatus Saccharibacteria bacterium | reverse complement strand
CGCTTTTGCAACATCTTTGACGCCAACCGGCGGATACTGAATCTTCGTTTGCATGCCCGGTACTACAACGCGGCGAGCGCTTTTATGGCTAAGTTTTTTCCAACAATATTATGGTGTTCGTTTCTCATAGCACCTCTAGGATGGCGACACTGCACCGGCGAGCGCAAAAGCCATACGCCGCTGTTGTGGTACCGGGCATGCTCACCGTTCATTTTCGCATGGAACGCCTCGCCGAAAAAGCCCCGATGCATCGGGGCTTTTTCGGCGGCATGCCGTCTATACTTGTATCTTTGAAAAGAAATAACTACCGAGCAAAAGAAAAAGAATGGTGATGAGGGAAAGAACGGCAAGATCGAGAGAAAGCCCGAACGCGGAAACGCTAATAAGAAGGGTGCGCATCGCGTCGATGCCGTAGGATAAGGGGTCGATGCGGGCGATGAGAAGGAGAAGCGGTGGCACACCCTGGAGGGGAAACAATGACCCCGAAAGGAAAAACATCGGCATCACAAGAAAGTTCATGATGAGCTGGAATCCCTGCATGTCCGAGAGTATTGAACCGACCATGATGCCGAGAGAGCTGAAAAGCATCGCGACCAGAAGCATCACGAGTATCGCCGCGATGACCAGTGGCCATGAATACGGATGGAAGCCGAAAAAGAAGGTCAGAATGAGGACGATGCATCCTTGGAAGACCGAAACGGTCGCGCCGCCCAAGGTGCGCCCGAGCATGATGGCGAAGCGCGGAACCGGCGCCACCAATGTTTCCTTCAAAAACCCGAACTGCCGATCCCAGATGACCGCCATGCCGTTGAAAATCGAGGAAAATATGATTGCCATGCCGATGATGCCTGGAACCAGAAACTCGATATAGTTTCCCTTTCCCGCGGCTTGGAATACGGCGCCGAGGCCATAACCAAGCGCCAGCAGATAGAATATCGGCTGCCCTAAGGCGCCGATGATACGCGACGGGGAGCGGAGAAATTTCTTCACCTCTCGGAGCCACATGATGTAGACGATAGAAAGCATGCTGTGTTAGCGACGGCCGCCTCTCCATACGCGGCCCATCTGGCGTAAATGATCGACGGAACTCGCATCCTCATCGCGAATGGTCTCACCGGTGAGCTTGAGAAACGCCTCTTCGAGTGAGCCAGCTTTGGTTTCGCGCTTCAGAGACTCCGCCGTGCCGGAGGCGATTATCTTCCCATGGTCGATGATGGCGATCCGCTCTGCCATTTTTTCTGCCTCTTCCATATAATGTGTGGTAAAAAATATCGTGATGCCTTCGTCGGTGCGTAACTTCTGCAGGTAATTCCACATGTGATTTCTCGTCTGCGGGTCCAAGCCTAAGGTGGGTTCGTCGAGAAAGATGATCTTCGGATGATGCAGAAGGCCGCGCGCGATCTCAAGGCGGCGCTTCATGCCTCCGGAAAATTCCTTGACGAGTGAACCACGCCGATCCCACAGGTCGACAAATTTCAGAAGCTCTTCGATGCGGCTCCGGCGCAGCCCCCTCGGCACGTCGTACAAGACGCCGTGGAATTCCATGTTCTCGCGCGCGGTCAGATCATCGTCAAGCGACGGATCCTGGAACACGATGCCGAAGGAGTGCCGCACCTTGTCCGCTTCCCGCACAGGATCATGCCCCGCTATCGAGATAGCGCCCGAGGTGGGGTGAAGCAGGGTCGTAAGCATTTTTATCGTGGTAGATTTCCCGGCACCATTGGGACCTAAGAAAGCGAAAATCTCGCCTTTCTCGACGGAGAAGGACACATCGTCGACGGCGGTGAAATCACCGAACTTCTTGACTAGATTCTTGACGTCGATGATAGACACGGAAAAAATCATTCAAAACCCGAGCACTTCTTTCACGAGGACCATCTGGATCTTTCGCGACGGCATAATCTCCTTGAAAAAAAGAAGCATTTTTGAAATGTTAGAGCCAGGCAGTCCGAGGCTCTTCATGTGCTGATCCTCGAGAGGCAGCACATACTCGCGCACGCGCTTGAACCCGTCATCAAGAGTACGTACGATTTTCTGCCCTCCGACGATCCAGATGACATTATCGGAGCTGAATGCATACGACGGAATCTGACTGCCGCTATTCGAAGCAACGATAACCTCCCCGGACTCGGTGAGTGCATGGACGCTCCCGAGGAAATATTGGGAGAGACTCGCCTGCTTGCGAAGTAGTCCTTGCTTCGCTGGATCTTTCTCGGCAAGAATAGTATCCTTCCAGTTTTTCCACGGGTGCTTGCCTGATTTCAAAAGATCCACAAACCCGATCTGCTCCAAAGTCACCGACGCCCCGGTCATGACTTCAGCGCCGTCCGGAATGAGGCTTCTCGCTTTTTCAAGCGCTTCCTCCTTCGAGTTTGCAATGTGCACGGTGACATTCCGCGTGGCGAGTCCTGCCGCCGCTTTTTGTATACTTTCTTCCGATGCGAGTGTATCGTATGCCATGCTGTCCAGTA
>CAZVGP010000090.1:0-2474 GCA_964626715.1 uncultured Candidatus Saccharibacteria bacterium | reverse complement strand
TATCGTTTCAACTGCTTTGCGGCACGTGCATCAAGACCCGCGAGAATCATAAACTCCTCACCATCCTGGCTTGTCGCGTCCGCAAGCGGAATCATTGCATAGAGAGAAAGAGGAAATGTAAAAACAGGAGGCGGACTTTTCTGAACAATATTCATTTCGAAAGCACGCTGAACTTCTTCCCGACCGAAGCGAACTTCGATACCGCCTGGGCCAGATCTTCTTTCGTGTGCGCCGTAGAAATCTGGACGCGGATACGCGCTTTCCCTTTCGGAACGACCGGATAGGAAAATCCGATGACATAAATCCCCTCGTGAAGAAGCGCCTTCGCCATCTCGTTCGCGAGCTTATCGTCCGGGACCATGATAGGCGTGATGGGATGCTGGGCTTCCGAAACCGTGAACCCCGCTTTTTTCATCTCCTCGCGGAAAAACTTCGTGTTCTCCCACAACCGCTCACGCAATTCCGGATGCTTTTGAACGTATGTGAGAACATAGAGCGACACTCCGGCGATGCCGGTATCAAGTGCGTTCGAGAAGAGGTACGTACGAGAGCGTTGGCGCAGAAAATCTGCTGCCTGTTTTCGAGTCGCCGTGAATGCGCCACCTGCGCCTCCGAGGGCTTTGCCGTACGTGCTCGTTATGAAATCAACTTTGCCGACGACCCCCGCATGTTCCAGTGTTCCGCGGCCGGTTTTGCCAAGGACTCCCGTCGAGTGTGCATCATCAACCATCACGAGCGCGCGGTATTTGTCGGCAAGGTCGCAGATTTCCTTCAAGGGAGCCACGTGCCCATCCATCGAGAAGACGCCGTCAGTCGCGATAACTTTGAGTCGTTTTCCAGCAGTCACTTTCAATTTTTCTTCGAGGTCTGCCATATCCATGTGCTTAAAGACGTGCCGTTCGGCTTTTGAGAGGCGCACAGCATCTATGATTGACGCATGATTCAGTTCATCTGAAATGATGGCGTCTTGATCTCCAAAAAACGTCTGGAAAAGGCCAAGATTTGCCATAAAACAGGATGAGTACAAAACCGCGTCTTCTGTCCCGAGAAATTTCGCCGTCTCCGCTTCAAGCTCCTTGTGAAGTGTTTGCGTGCCGCAGATGAAACGAACTGACGCAAGCCCGAAACCCCAGCGCTTCAAGGCTTTGTCGGATTCGAGGCGCAGTTCTTCCGTTCCGGAAAGGCCGAGGTAGTTGTTCGCGCAGAAATTAAGGACTTTCTTCCCACCGACGGTAATCTCTCTCCCCTGCGGCGACTCAAGGATGCGCTCTTCCTTCCAAAGCCCTCCGTCACGGATCGCTTTGAGTTCGGTGTCGAGAATTGGTTTTAGATCGTCGTACATAGCACTAGTCGGTTAGCTGCTAACCTTGCGATGCTGAGGAGGAATGCCTCCTTCCAAATCTTCAACAAGGTAGCGGTCGCCATGCGGATTTTTCTCTTCATCATGGTCTATCAGATGCTCTGCTGGACACGCGAAAAGGAAGAAAATGGGTCTTTCGGTAGTGTTATAGAAGGAATGGACTTCCCTTTCAGTTATCTCGACCTCATCGTCCTGAGTTACGTGATGCCGCTCATGCCAATTCACCCTTTTGCCCTGAGGGCCTTCAACAACATGACCTAAATTCATTTCCCCGCCAGTATCAGCAAACATGAAACGGTAGGGTTCTGCTCCATGTTCATGATAATGCGATTTTACGTGCCCGTTCGGAGGCACATGGGCAACATAAAATTGATATCGGAGCTTGGGCTTACGAACTTCAACTGCCTTCGTGATTCCCAAGTCGGTTAAATTAATAACGCCGATGCCGACTTTTGCGTCCTCTTTCTTATTTTCAAGAACATGTTTGACGTCCTCAAAGGTGATAGCTCGCAGTTGCGCAATAACCGGCGCTATGGCCGTTTCCTTTATCTCCAAATGTTCGTGCCTAGGGTGAGGGCCAGTGTGCATATTATCCATTGACTTTGAAAATCACTTTTGGATTCTCGTTCAGGGTCTTTTCGAATGCATCTTTGTTGAAGTCAGCGAATGGCACGATGGTGCCCTTCCCTTTTTTGAGAACAATGTTCCAGATTTTTTCCTGAATCCCGTTTTTCCTGTCGGAAAAGACGCGCTCGGCGATGTGCCATGTGCGGAAAATCTCGCGGCCGATGATGTTATGAATGGTAAGTCCTCGCACAATGACCCGTGAGAACTTCGGGATCGTAAGGTCACCATCCTTAATGCCAAATAAAATCACATGCCCGCCGCGGCGCGTCGAATCGATGGCGTTATTGACCGATGAGAACGGCCCCGCCATCTCCATGGAAACATCAACACCCATGCCGTGCGTCAGCTCCATGATACGTTCGACAACCTCGGCATCGGCTTCCCACGAATTCGCTTTCTCCTTTTTGTGGATCTGAATCGTCTCGTCCGCACCGAGCTTCTCTGCCATGGCAAGATTTTCAGGGTTGATGTCGACAGCAATCACTTT
>CAZVGP010000089.1:0-2494 GCA_964626715.1 uncultured Candidatus Saccharibacteria bacterium | reverse complement strand
TGACCAGCAAACGCGGGCAGATAGAAAGCATGGAAGAGCGAGGCCTCGCGAAAGTCGTGCACGCGAAGGTGCCCCTCTCCGAGATGTTCGGCTACACGACGGCGCTCCGCTCCATGACCGAAGGCCGCGGCGCCATGACCATGGAGTTTGACCACTACGAAGTCGTGCCGCAGAGTGTTGCGGAAGAGATAAAAGCGTCGAGGAAATAACTTATCCCACACGACAGGTGGCGCAAGCCGCCCCCTGACCTATACTGAAGTCAGTTAGTTTTTTAATTTTTTTATGCCACCCGAGGTGCCCGTTTCTCAAGGGTCGAATTTTGTCGAGAAATTACCGGGTGTCTTTTCACTTATTCGAAGCGGTCTCGCGCTCTATAAGGAGCGAAGTGCCACCTTGATAACGCTTGGATTTCTGAATTTCCTTCTCACCTATATCGCGGCTGGCACGTTTACTTTCCTCGCCATATTCGTTACTTCGGGTAAAGCAAGCCTCGGCTTGATTATTGGCGGAGCACTGATCGTCCTCGTCGGATTGCCACTTTTTGCGTGGTTGTGGGGGTGGTTCTCCCTCGCGCTTTTCTATGTACTTCTCGGAGCAAAAGAACATACAGGGTTTTTTGAAGCGCTGCGGCAGGCTCGTGCGCGCACCCTCTCCTTCATCTGGCTTCTGGTGCTGAAGCCGTTGGTTCTTTTCGGTGCGGTCGCGCTTTTGATTTTTCTCATTATGGGGTTTTCTATCGTCGGTGGCGGGTTCGTCGTCCTTGCTGTCCTCGCGGGTGTAATCGGGTTCGTCATTCTTTTCCCGGTCTTTTGGACATGGTTCGGTTTTGCTGAGTGGGCACTGGTCGACCTCGGCACGCGCGGCACCGCAGCGCTCCTTGCGAGCCGGAGCATCGTAGGGAGAAACTTCTTTCCTATTCTCTGGCGCACCATCGCCATCGGTTTTCTTGTGGGTCTCGTTGCCATTCTCGTGTCTTTCCTGAGTTCATGGCTAGCATCTCTCTTGATTCCGGTTATCAAGAAACTGAGCCTCGGCATCATATCTATCGGTCAGCTGTTCGATATGGTTGTGGTATACCCCATCATGACGGCGATGTTTTTAGTCCTCTATCAGGCTGCAAAGGAACGTTTGGGTTTAATCGAGACACGTAAAGGGAAGGGTGTTCTTGTTGCGCTCGCGACCGTTGGCGTTGTTTCTTTGTTTGCGGTTCCCGCAGCACTTTTCCTTTTCTTCGGTCCCCTTTTTGCGTCTTTAAATGTCGGAACGGGTGCCCCGCAAGGCGTGGGTTCTGTTTCTGGATCCAAAGCGGTTCAGCTGGCCGGATCGTCGTCGTCTCAAAAAACTACCGTACTGGTTTCCCAACCATCAGATTGGAAAACATACACTGATACAGCGGACGGTTTTTCATTCAGCTATCCAAATATTGGACAGGTAGCCACCGCTAATATTCCGCCATCCCTTGCGGTTGTTGTGCCAAACGGGGATACCATGGGCGTGTACGTCATTGATGCTGTTTTCAACCAGAACAATATTCAGGACTCTGTGGGTAGAGTGATCGATGCGTACCTCACGACTGTAGGCGGCAAACTCGCATACGAATATACGCGTTCTGCTCAAGGGTGTTCGAGCAGAACTGTGCAGATGGCGCTCGGGCAAAGGACATTGATGATTTCATTCGGTACATGCGACAAGAACCCCCCACCTCACTTCGACGAATCAACGCAGAACAGGATTATTTCTTCTGTCGTATTTACGAAATAGAAACCCGAGGGCCGCGGTGCGATGACCATGGAATTCGATCACTATGAAGTTGTGCCGCAGAGCGTTGCCGCCGACATCGTCGCATCGCGCAAATAACGCATCGGATGAGCGTTTGTGCTACACTGCGCACATGGCCAAGGTAACCATCGCAAAACGCACCTACGACCGGCTCAAGCGCGAGGCGGCAGCTTGGCGCAATGCGATGCGTAGCACCACTGACCTGATTATTTTTAATGCTGACCGCGACAATGGAGGTAAGGGTATTGAGGCCGGCATTCTTGCCGATAAATTACGCGCACTCATGCAGTAGGCATGGATCGCATCGACAAGCTTCTTGCGCAGATACCGCAGAAGCACCGTCGGCAGATACTTGCGACACTCGATTGCTTAAGTGATCCCGCTTGTCGGGAGACCCTGCACGCGGAAAAACTTTCCGGCAGCTCTCTCCGTCGCGTTCGTGTTGGTCAGTATCGAATATTCTTTTGTATTGACGAGCAAAACTATGCGATTGTGAGAGACATCCGGCTTCGAAACGAAAGTACCTATCGAGACATTTGACTGAAGGCCGCGGCGCGATGACGATGGAATTCGACCACTACGACGTGGTGCCCAAAAACGTCGCGGACACCATCATCGCCTCGCGCAAATAAGGTATATAGTTAGGTTATGAAGACCAAACTCGTAGTTGGGGTCGTCGTTGCGTTAGTGCTCACGGTAGGTGCTTACTATCTCG
>CAZVGP010000088.1:0-2502 GCA_964626715.1 uncultured Candidatus Saccharibacteria bacterium | reverse complement strand
AACCAATTGCCCCGTGCGGAACCGCCCGTGCCGTGGAGGATAATCGCGTTTTTCATCCCGTTAGAGATAGGAAACGCCTGTGGGCATTTCCGTATCAGAATAACCTACACGAAAATAAAAAGAGCCCCGAGCAATTGCAGCGTTCCGCTGCCTCGAATCACGAGTTGTATCTCTAACGGGATTCACTAGGCTAGTATACCCCGTGAGATAGGCGAAAAGCTGCCATCTCATGGGGTATACTCCTGCATCAACTTAGTTTGAATCCTCGTTCTCGCCTTCTTCATTCTCCCCTTCTTCTGTTTTAAGGAATCCTCCTGCTTGGTGCGCCCAGAGGCGCGCGTACACGCCGCCTTCTTTTTTGAGAAGCGCGTTATGCGCCCCATCTTCGACGATAGCCCCATCTTCAAGAACGATAATCCTGTCCATGGCGCGAATCGTGGACAACCGGTGAGCAATCGCTAAGACTGTCTTCCCTTTCATCAATTCCTGAAGCGCTTGCTGGATGTCTGACTCGCTTTCGGAATCAAGCGAACTGGTTGCCTCGTCCAACACCAATATTGGCGCCGCTTTGAGAATCGCGCGGGCAATCGCTATCCGCTGGCGCTGGCCTCCCGACAGCTTTACTCCGCGTTCGCCGACGAGAGTGTCATACCCTTGCGGTAAAACCGAGATGAAACCATGCGCTTGGGCTTTCCTTGCCGCTTCCTCGATTTCACGATCCGCGGCGCTCAGTTTTCCGTATCCGATATTCTCCTTGAGCGTCCGGTGAAAGAGGAGCGAATCCTGAGGAACGAACGAAATCGCTTCTCGCAAGCTCTCGAGGGTTATCTGTCGCACGTCATTCCCGTCAACGCGTACGCTTCCTGCTTGTACATCGTGATACCGCAGGAGGAGCGATACGAGCGTTGTTTTGCCGGATCCCGAAGGTCCGACAATGCCGACGCGCTCGCCAGCTTTGATCGCGAGAGAAAAATCCTTGAATATCGGACGCTCCCGATCATAGCCGAATGAAACGTTCTGAAACGAGATCGAACCCGTAACCGTCGGCAGCGCTTTCGCGTCTTCAGCGTTATGTATCTCGTGGGCAACGATGATGTCGGTGAGCCCATTCTTGATCTCTCCGATATTGGTCGCGAAACCGTTCAAGGCCGCACCAATAAAGAGCACAACCCAGGTGATGTTGCCGGCAAGCGTAAGAGACATGATGAGCTCTCCCAAGGTGATGACGTTCCCATGCCACAAGTAGAAGGCCACGCCGACCACGCTCGCGGAAAACAGGGCGAGAAAGATGCTGTTCACCGAAAGAAGCAGCTCTGAAGTTATCCAGCTTCTCAAGGCGAATTTCCGCTGTTCACCAGCCGCTGTATCGATAGTGCTCGCTTCGAACGAGCGACGCGCGAACGAGTGGACAGCGGCAATGTTTGCAATGATATCTACCGTGAAACCGCGCAGCTTCGATTGGTTCGCGGCTGATTCCTGCGAATAACGGGCGATGCGTTTCGCAAAAAGAAGATTTACCGGAATCACGAGCGCGATCCAGAAGAAGAACACGATCCCGAGGTACAGGTTCGTCACTACGGCTAATGCGATCGTCACCACCGCCGCCACGACAGTCGGGAGATAATTCCAAAGGAAGGATTCCGCCAGTGTTCCCATGCCGTTGGTTGCATTATTCATGGCGGAGCCGAGAGCGCCCGCGAACTTGCGGGAGAAGAATGCAGAGCTATGGCGGGAAAGGTATTCGAACAGGGTCGAGTAGGCATTCTTCCTAAGTCCCGTCGACCAGAACATGCCCGTAAAGCCGGACGCTCTCCAGAAAACCTCGGCAAGGGTAACGACCGCCGGATACGCGATAGCCCAAAGGAGCACGATCGCAAACATCTCCTGCCCGCCAGAGAACCGGGTTGCGGAATCGACGAGACCTCTGAAGACAAACGCCACCGATGTCGCCAGAGTCTGCGCGATGACAGAGCAGACGATAGCGGCCCACGCCCATACGGCATACGGCTTCGACATGGCAACAATAAATCGGACCGGCCGAGTTGGGAGGGAATATTTTGGCTGTGAAGATGAAATGTTCATGTTGTATGGTGGTACAGTAATCATATACGGAAACGCGCGCCCGAGGCGCGCGTTTATACGAACTGCCTAGAGCTAAAAAATCAGCACATGATAAGATTTCTCGGCAAAAGCGATTTCATGGTTTGTGAGTTTTTCCACTATACGCCAAAAGCGTCCTTGACGCAAACCTCCCCGTAAAGACAATCCGTTATTCGTAGCGAAGCGCGTCTATGGGATTTTTCTTGGCGGCTTGCCGCGCCGGATAAATACCAAAGACGATCCCCGCGAGCGTAGACACAAAGAGGCTTAAGAGAATAGCCGTCGGCGGGAACGCAAATGTCCAGCCGATAGAAAACAGCGTCGAGACCGCGAAGTAAACCAGGGTTACAAGAATCGCCCCCAGCGCAATGCCAACAGCTCCGCCAACCATAGTCAGAAGAA
>CAZVGP010000087.1:0-2542 GCA_964626715.1 uncultured Candidatus Saccharibacteria bacterium | reverse complement strand
AGCGAGACGCCGACGATCGCGAAGATGATGGAAAGTATCCAGTAGCGCATCGTCACCTTGTAGCCCGGCCAGCCGATCGCTTCGAAGTGGTGGTGCAAGGGTGCGATCCGGAAGATTTTCTTTCCGTTCCGCAGGCGCTTTGAGAGGACCTGCAGGATATTCGACCCAACCGTCGCGAACAGAAGAAACGCGATGACGGGCAAAACTGACACGCCCCTTCCCTCCCCCAGCGAATCCGTCATGAATGCGACGGTCGCGATCGTCATCGTGAGGCCCATCGAACCGGTTTCCGTCATCCAGAAACGCGCCGGCGGGACATTAAACCACAAGAATGCCAGGAGAGCTCCGACGACCGTCGCGCAGAATGCCGCGAGGTCGATCTGGTTTTGATAGAACGCTATGAGCGCGTACGCGAAGAAGATCGAGCTGAAGACGCCGCCGGAAAGGCCGTCGATCCCGTCGATGACGCCGGATGCATAGAGAAACACCATGACGAGCATGAAAAAGGGAACGACGAGCCATCCGAGGTACGCCATGCCGCCCCACGGGAGCGAAATCGTCGAGACATCGAGCTTGTCATAAAACCACCATCCGATGAGAAGCGCGAGAAATGAAACGAAAAGAAGCCGCCACGGAAGCGGTATCCCCTTCTCCCCTTCTTTGTTCGTGACATCAAGAATGTCGTTGATGAGGCCCACGAAGGCTCCGAGGATGAGGGTCGTCAGCGGAATCCACGTCTGGCCTCTGCTGAAGAAATTGAATTTCGCAAAAACGGTTTCAGGAAAAAAATGGCCGAGCGCCCACAGGAGGATGGTCGTGAGAGCGACTGAACCCCAGATGACGATGCCGCCCATGCGCGGGGTCTTCGTCTCGTGTTCGCCGCGGAGCTTGCCGAACTCGACCGCGGCGGCGCCGTCAAGAGCTGTTTTCCCGGGTTGTTTCTTCCAAACTTTATACTTGTAGAGATAGTGCGTGAGCGCGGGAGTGATGGCGATGCCGATGACGAAGGCAAGGAACGAGGGGGCAAAAACCTTAAGGAGATTGAGAACCATCGCCGCACACTATAGCACGCTTCAGAGCCATTTTAGAGCCGTCGGCGAGTTTTTCCATGTCCGCATCACGTCCGTCTCTTGTCGAACCGAGGACGACCGCCGCGACGGGCCTCCCGGGTATGGGCTCAAAGACAACGGCGAGGTTCCCTCCCGCGAGGTCGGTATATCCGGTCTTTGACGCGATGGTTCCATCTAAAGCGCCCGGGACGCTCGAGGTGTTTCTGGCCTTGTGCGCGTATCCCGAGAGCGACGTGAATATTTTTTGTTCCACGCTCGTGTCCTCGACGAGCGCCGGGACGGTTTGCACGAGTGAGGCGAGCAAGGTCGCGATATCGCGCGCCGAGCCGTAGGCGCTCGCGGTCGTTGAAGAGATATCGAGACCGGTGTCGTTTTCGAAAAACGTCTCGTGCATCCCGAGCGCGCGTGCTTTCTCATTCATCGAGGCCACGAACGCGTCGAGATCTTCGTTCTTTTTTGCAGCTGTCGCGAGCGCAAGCGCATGCGCGCCGTCGTTCGCCGACATCATGAGCGTGTAGCCGACGAGGTCTCCCGTTTTCCATTGTTCGCCGATTCGGAAGCCGGCGTCCCCGTCCGGCGCGAGCGCTTCTTTGGAGATGGTAACGACATCGTCAGCGGAGAGCGCCTCGGAAGCGATTGCAACCGTCATGAGCTTCGTGAGAGACGCAAGCGGCAGCTGCGCGTTGGCGTTTTTACCGTAGAGAATCTCTCCGCTTTGAAGGTCGACTGCATACGCCGCGTTCGCCATAAGAGAAAGGTCGGGGGATATGTTCGCGCAGGCCGCCGACGCCGAAACGGCGTCGGCGGCATTTTCGGAAACCCTGCTTGGCCACAAAAAGACGGTAAAAAACCCGAGAGCGAGCGCAATGCCGGCGATAACGAGCTGTGGAAGCGAAACGTTACTCATGGGATTCCTGATTTTCTTGCTCCTCGAACAGCTTTTCTCTTTCTGCAAACACGCGCTCGATCTCTGCACGTGTGTGTGCGTATTCAGGTACGCGGTCGACAGAACCGACGCCGAGGTATGCCGGCAACTCAGGGGTCGCGCGATAGAGGAAGCTCCGCCTGTCGCTCGGGTTCTCGACGCGCTCGATGAGGCCGCGAACCATGAGAGAGCGCAGTATCGATGCGCAATTCACGCCACGGATGTAGTCGATGTCGGTTTTCGTGATCGGTCCGCGGAAGATGATGACCGAAAGCGTCTCTAGGCCTGCTTTTCCTAAGGGGCCTTCAAGCTCTTCTTTGTGCATGCGTTCGATGAGCTCGTTCGTCTCCGGGGCGGTCGCGAGCGCGACACCGTCGCGCTCGCGGACGAGTCGCACTCCCCTCCCCTCAAGGGATTTTTCAAGCATCGCGAGGCCAACAGTAATCTCTTCCGAAGAGACGCCGATCGATTTCGCCAGCTCTCCGACCGACAACGAACCTCCTTTGAAAAACAGAGCTGCCTCGATGAGCTCGGGAACGGAAGCCTT
>CAZVGP010000086.1:0-2544 GCA_964626715.1 uncultured Candidatus Saccharibacteria bacterium | reverse complement strand
GTTCTACAATGAAGCGGTGTTCTTGAGTCCCACAGAAATCTTAAAGTCGTTGCCCCTCCCCGAACGCGCGCGGATAGGGGATTTCGGCGCCGGATCCGGGCAGTATGCGCTTCTCCTCGCGGAGCGTCTCGGCTCTCAAGGGACAATCTACGTGCTTGACGCATTTGGCCCTGCTCTGGACGCGATACGGCATGAAGCGGAAAAATACGGCTCGGCGTTTTACACCCTCGAATCGGACTTGAATAAGGGTATTCCTTTGAAGACGAACCTTCTCAATGCCGCCATCGTCGCAAACACACTCCATCAGCTTACCGACAAAAACCGTTTTGTGTCTGAGCTTGCGCGCGTCGTCGAGCCGGACGGCCGCGTGCTTGTTGTTGACTGGGCCGGATCGTTCCACAATATGGGTCCTCCGGAAAATGCCGTGATAACGCCGGGCGAAGCAGTACGTCTCTTCGAATCCGCCGGCTTCTCGACCGGTGAGATGCTTCCCGCGGGCACGCACCACTTCGGCTTTGTCGCAACGGGTCATACCCCATGAAACTATTTCCCGCAATCGTCACCGGGATATTCGTGCTTCTCGCGTTGGGCGGAGTCATCATCTTCGCGACGTATTCGTCGAGAAGCGGCAACACCGTCGGTACGGTCCTCGTCTGGGGTTCTGTGTCGCGCGATGTTGTGGACACCCTACTCGGGAGTCTCGGGACGGGGAACAGCGACTACGCGAACGTCACCTATCAGCCGGTTCCCGAGAACCAGTTGATCCCGCAGCTCGTGGAATCGATCGCCGCGGGCAAAGGCCCCGACCTCGTCGTGTTTCCGGAGAAATATCTCGTGAGCCAAGCCGACAAGCTTGAGCTCATCTCGTACGATTCCATCAGCAGCCGCGATTTCAAGAATACCTTCATCGGAGCGGGAAATAATTTTCTCGGGACAGGAGGCATCTTCGGCCTTCCGTTCACGGTGGACCCTCTCGTCATGTACTGGAATCAGGGGCTTTTCGCGAACGCCGGCATCGCGCAGGCTCCGCGCTATTGGGACCAGATTTCCGACATGGCGCCGAAGCTCACCAAAGCGGACCGGAACGGCACGTTGACAGAGAGCGCGGTGCCGTTCGGCACGTGGACGAACGTCGCGAACGCGAAAGAAACCCTCCTTTCGATCCTCTACCAGCTCGGCGATCCCGTCGTCGCACCAAATGGCAGAGGCGGCTTCGAGTCGGTCTTTCTCGTCGGAGGCGGCGCGACATCGCCGGCCGATTCCACGTTGCGTTTTTATTCTGGTTTCGCCGATCCGACGAAGCCGGTGTATTCGTGGAACAGCTCGCAGCCGAATTCCCACGACGCGTTTGTTGCCGGCACCTTGGCCATCTATTTCGGGTTCGCGAGCGAGCTTACCGGCATCCGCGCGGCGAATCCGAACCTGAATTTCGACGTTGCGCCCTTGCCCGCGATTAGAGGCGGCGGGCAGAACGCGTATGCCGCTGTGACGGCGCTTTCCATTCCGCGCGGCGCGAAAAATCCTACGGGGGCGGTCATCGTCGCGGAGGGGCTCACGAGTTCAGCCTCGCAGAAAGCGCTCTCAAGGCTTCTGAACCTGCCTTCAGTGCGGCGCGACGTCTCGCCGGCAAGCGGCAGCGACCCCTATGCCGCGGTATTCCGTAAGGCCGCGCTTTCCGCCTTCACGTTTCTCGATCCCGATCCCAAGACGACCGACTCGATATTGAACCGCATGGTGCAGAACGTCTTTTCGGGGAAGCTCCAAGTGAGCCAAGCCACCATCGCTGCCAATCAGGAGTTGCAAGCCCTTCTGGGAGTGCAATAATGGTAACGACATCGGCTCTATCGCGAAGCTCATGAACCATTTGAAAAAGGTTGTCGCGTTCTTTCTAGCGGCCGTTCCGTCTGTCGCGAGCGCGGCGTGCACGGGAGGGGGAGGGCTCTGCAATCCCTTGGGGTACGATTCGCTCACCACATTCCTCGCGAACATCCTGAAGATCGTCGCGCAGATAGGATTCCCCGTCGTCGTTCTGTTTCTTGTTTACATCGGCTTTCTCTATGTTTCATCGGCAAGTAAGCCGGAAAAGCTTGCCAAGGTTCACGGGTATTTTTTCTGGGCGGTCGTCGGCGGGCTTGTCGTCCTTGGCGCCGAAGCGCTCTCGCTTGCGATACAAGCGACCGTCCAGCAGATTCAGCAGGGCGCATAACCGATGACTCTCACCAGCATCATCGATACCGCGACGAAGATTCTCACGACGTGGACGCCGGCCGTGGCGGGGCTCTTGGGTTTTTTTTTCCTGGGTGGAGCCATTGTCATCTGGACATCGCGCAATCCGGAAAAGCGTAAGGAGGCCGGTCAGAATTTATTGTGGGCGGTCATCGCACTGTTTATCATATTCTCGCTCGGGGCCATCATCGCGGTTCTGACGGAGACGTTTTTCGGCGGAAACTCGCTTGCAAATCCCGCAGAACCCAGTCTTGATTCGTACAGTAGTTCTCCGAATCCAGGAATCCAGATTCCTCCGGACAGCGGGCAATCTACGCT
>CAZVGP010000085.1:0-2562 GCA_964626715.1 uncultured Candidatus Saccharibacteria bacterium | reverse complement strand
TAAGGGCACATCGGGCAAGGACATCTCCAATATATATATGTACGCCTCGACGATGGGGCTCAAAACGACGTATTATTTGCGTACGCTCGCGATGTCGCAGGTGGAAAAGTCAACCGTGAGCACGGCGGAGCACGGCGTGACGCACAAGCGGTCCGTAGCGCATGAATCGGTGGCTTCCCCGTCAATCGTGGTAAGGAGCGAAGAAAAGAAACAAGAGGTCCCCGCAGCTCCCGTCGCGGTGGCGCAAGAGACCCTCGCCACAGCAGTGAAGCCGCCGAAGGTGAGGATGTCTACGGAGATGGCGGCAAGGATCGCACGCGGGAATCTGAAGCTGTGCGCCATCACGGATCCGGCATGCGAAACGTGCCAGTGAAGGGCTTTGTCCCCGCTAAGCGGGGTAACAAATACTCTTCGGCAAGCTCAGAGCGCTCAAATTTATGGTAAAATTAACTTCACCTTCGGTTCGTAAATTTTAATAAATTTGGCATGCCCATCCAGTTCACCAAACAGCGGGTAGACATCAATAAAAGAAGGATCATCAACGGCGAAGACGCCGACGTCGTCCAGTTGTACCCGATGAAGCACAAATTCGCGTGGGAGGCCTACAACACGGGCAACGCGAACCATTGGCTCCCGACGGAAATCAGCATGCAGCAGGACATCGAGCAGTGGAAATCGCAGACGGCGCTTTCCGCAGACGAGCGTATCGCGCTGAAAGTCGTGCTCGGCTTTTTTGCGACGGCGGACTCGCTTGCGGCAAACAACATCGTCCTTGCCGCCTACAAGCACATCACCTCGCCCGAATGCCGGCTGTATCTTTTGCGCCAGGGGTACGAAGAAGCGGTGCACACGCACGCGTATCAATACATCGTGGAGTCGCTGGGGCTGGACGAGTCGGAGATCTTCAACATGTACCGCGAGCGCCAAAGCATTTACAACAAAGACGCGTTTGTCCTTTCGTTCAACGACGGCATTTTCGACCCGAATTTCAAGACCGGCACATTCGCCGCCGACCAGAAGTTCCTGGAAAATATCGTGGTGTTTTCCATCATCATGGAAGGGATTTTCTTTTACAGCTCGTTCGCGGTGATGTTTTCTTTCCAGCGTCAGAACAAGTTGGTGGGCTCGGCCGAGCAGATCCAGTACATCATGCGCGACGAATCCCAGCATCTGAATTTCGGCATTGAGCTGGTCAACACCATCAAGCAGGAACAGCCCGAATTGTGGACGCCGGAATTCCAGGAGCGGATGATCAATCTCGTGAAGCAGGCGGTCCAGCTTGAGTACACGTTCGCCACCGATTGTTTTCCCAAAGGCATTATGGGCATCAACGCCGACAATTTCAAAAAATACATAGAATACATCGCCGACCGGCGGCTCCAGCGCATCGGCCTGCCCGTAGAGTTCGGAAGCCCCAATCCGTTCCCGTGGATGTCGGAAGCCATAGACCTCAATAAAGAAAAGAACTTCTTTGAAACCCGTGTCACCGAATACCAGACCGGCGGCACCCTGGAATGGTAGATGACCTGGAAGTGATGGCTTGTGCTTTTTTCAAAATCGTGCTATATAATTCTTAAATAAAAAGAGGCGATTTTTTGACAACCGATGGAGGGATCAGCTATGTCGCGCACAAACATTGAAGATGCTATTTTGCTTGCCGCTCAGTTGCATAAGGGACAGCTTGATAAGGCGGGTGCGCCGTATATTCTTCATCCGCTCAGGGTCATGCTGGATACTACTCTCATCACCGAGACGGAACGCATTGTCGCTGTTTTGCATGATGTTGTGGAGGACTGTGATATTAGTTTGGCAGAGCTTCGTGAGCGCGAATATTCGGATGAGGTTATCAGTGCAATTAGTTATCTGACTAAACTTTCCGAAGAAGAGGACGACTACGATGCGTTTATTGAGAGAATCCGCACCGGCCCCGAGCTTGCCCGCAAGGTAAAGCTTGCCGACCTGAAAGACAACGCAGATCCTTCCAGGATTCCCAATCCCACCGCCCGTGACCATAAGCGGCGGGAGAAATACCTTCGCGCAATCAAAGTCCTGGAAGCTGTTTCTTAGCGCCATCCGATCCAACAAAACCCTCAGACGTAAAATAACGTTTGAGGGTTTTGACTTTTTTATCCGACAGGAGTATCTTTTTCTCAAAGATTGGATTTTGGGAGCGGTGTACATTATCAACCGATGGGAGGTGGAATCATGATACCGTATGTCATGAGCAAGGTTCCCAAGGAAGACATCAAGATTTTCAGGGAGATCCGGCTGGTGGTGGAAGAATTGCCGGACGTGGAATTCGGGAAAGGACCCGACGGCGAGCCGATCGTCATCTCATGCCATATGCTTGCCCGCGCGCTCGCCGAGTATTTTCCGGTGAAAGTGAAAGACGGCCATATACTCGGCCATTGGTGGAAGCACTCGTGGCTTGAGACGAAGGGCGGGTTTATTATCGACCCTTATCCTATCGCGCTTTTGGGAGGGCCGGTTCTTGTGGCGGTGAAAGATTCGCCGTGGAGAACGTTTTACAAAGAATCGGTGCATTCTTTTCCGGATTTAATA
>CAZVGP010000084.1:0-2594 GCA_964626715.1 uncultured Candidatus Saccharibacteria bacterium | reverse complement strand
TGGTGTCCATCCTGTTGTAGAGTTTCGGCTTGCGCTTACGCGCAATTTGTCCGATTAACGAATAAAGCTCTCGTTATAAGGTTTTTCTCGGACATTTTACTTTCCATGCGGAGCATAAGCCGAAACCTCACAACGGGATCCATGCTTTCAGTATACCAAGCGCGGTTATATACTGGAAGCATGAATACCTATCGTTTTTTCAGGGTTTTACCAATAGCGCTCCTTTTAATCATCGCACCAGTGACGGCATACGCCGCGCACGCCGAGTTCGGCAAATCAGTATCGATCCCGACGACGCAGATAGTCGCCGATAACGAATATCTCGCCGGCGGGCAGGTCGTGTTCTCGTCGACGGCCCAGAAAGATCTGGTCGTTGCCGGGGGTCAGGTGACGGTGAATGGGCCGGTGTGGGGCGACATCGTCGCTGCCGGCGGGATGGTGCAGATTCTTCGAGAGGTGAGGGGCGACGTGCGCGCAGCAGGCGGGCAAGTCACTATCGCCCAGAGCATCACGGGAGACGTGCTTGCCGCCGGAGGATCGTTAACGATTCTCCCCGGCGCCGTTATCGGCGGCGATGTCGTTGCTCTCGGCGGCACCATTGATGTGGAAGGAACCGTGAACGGAAGCCTGCGCGCCTACGGCGGCAACGTGACCGTGAACGGTGTTGTGGCCGGGCCCGCATCTATAAAGGCCGGCAAGTCCGTGACGTTCGGCGGCAAAGCACTCATGGGAAATGTCGTCGTCTACAGCGCCCCCTCGGAAGCGACGGTGGCACCAGGAGCAAAGATCGGCGACAAGGTGACGTTCACCAAGTTGGGAGGGCTTCCGAAAGAATTAAGCGCGGCGGGAGTTTTGTTCGGGCTCCTCGGCTTCCTTCTCTTTGTGAAATTCGTCGCCATACTCGTGACTGCCCTTGTAGCGACGCAGGTCTTTCAGGGCTTCGCGCTTTCGCTGTCGCGGGAAACGCTCGGGAGGTTCTGGAAATCCGCCGGAATCGGTTTCATCGCGCTCATTGTGGCACCGGTTTTGATCGTGCTCTTAGCATTCTCGGTCATCGGCGTCTATGCCGCGTTCATGCTCGGGGCGCTCTACATCTTCGTGCTCGTTTTGGCGGGAATCTATGTGTGCATCCTGACCGGGGCGCTCCTGTCGCGATGGGCGGAAAAGGAAGTTAAGATCGGATGGAAGTGGACGACCTTGGGCACGATTGCGGTTTTCGGCGTGTGGTTCGTTCCGTTTGTGGGCTGGATAGTGCTTTTCATTCTCTACTGCGCGGCTGTCGGAGCGCTCGCGATGAGCCTTGTGAACGACACGAAGGCAAAGATAGATTTCCACTGAACATATGCCTCGGGCGGGGGAAGTGGCTCCCGATTTCACTCTGCCGGACCAATCCGGCACAGAATACACGCTCTCGAAATACCGCGGACGGTGGGTGCTTCTGTATTTCTATCCGAAGGACATGACCAGCGGTTGCACGAAAGAAGCCTGCATGATCCGCGACGCCTTTCCGCGCTTCGAAGGAGTGCATGCGCGGGTGTTTGGCGTCTCGGTTGATTCTGTTACAAGCCACAAGAAATTCGCGGAACGGTATTCGCTTCCGTTCCCGCTTCTTGCCGATGAGGGAAAGGAAGTCGTCCAGAAATACGGCGTGTGGGGAGAAAAGAAATTCGCTGGTCGCGCATACATGGGGACGAAACGCACGTCGTTTCTCATAAATCCTGACGGCGTCATTGCGAAAGTCTACGAGAACGTTAAGCCGGAAGTGCATGCCGAAGAAGTACTTGCGGATCTCAAAGAATTTGCCCTGTTGTAGATGTCGGCGTCATGACTTTTGCACATTGCGGATATCATTGATCCGTGTGACATATCATTCAAACAGATTCCATGAGGAAAAATTCTATCAGTCATGCCGCGCAACGCCGACATTCACAACGGGGTTCGCTTCATAAATTCGCCGCCCGCCGGAGGCGTGCGGCGAAGCTCGTTGCTTTCCTTAAGAAGGCCTATCCAAAGCCGAAGAGCGAGCTTCGGTACCAGACGCCGTTCCAGTTCGTCGTCGCGGTTATTCTTTCCGCACAGTGCACGGACAAGGTGGTAAATCGCGTAACAGAAAAGCTTTTCAAAAAATACAAAACGGCCTTCGACTTCGCTCAGGCCAAGCCGCGCGTCTTTGAGAAGGAGATTTCTTCCATCCCGTTTTTCAGGAATAAGACGAAGAGCATCGTGCTTGCGGCGAAAGATGTCGTAAAAAACTTCGGCGGCACAGTTCCGAAAACCGCAGAGGAGCTTCAGAAACTTCACGGGGTCGGATACAAGACCGCGCACGTGATTCTCGGAGAACTCTATAACATCTGGCCCGGTATCCCAACCGACACGCATGTGAAAAGATTCGCGCGGAAATTCGACCTCGTGGATTCAACCGATCTCAAGAAAATCTCAAAAGAGCTGGAAGCCTTGATTCCGAAAAAAGACTGGAAGTACGTGAATAACGGTCTCGTGCTCTATGGCCGTTACGTCTGTCCCGCGCGGAAGCACGATTGCAGAAATCATCCGCTCACAAAACTCTGGCCTCTTGCGGCAACTCGCTGGCCGAA
>CAZVGP010000083.1:0-2613 GCA_964626715.1 uncultured Candidatus Saccharibacteria bacterium | reverse complement strand
TGCGGCACACTGCTCCCGCGGCGAACGGCAAGGAGCCTTCGGCATTTTTGAAGACTATTACTCCTGAAAAGAAAACCAAAAACGGGAATGGAACAACACCACCTGAGGGGGTATAGTTCTTTCTATCGCCGGGGTAGCTTAGTTGGTAAAGCAACGGTTTTGTAAACCGTAGACCGTGGGTCCGAGTCCCACCCCCGGCTCATCGTTCAACACACTAACCTGATATACTAGGGTTCTTCATGGATGTAGAGTTGACTTTGGAAGAACAAAAACTCGTTGACCACGCCAAGCGGGCGATTATTACCTATAACAAACAGAGGCATGCAAAAGGCGGTACCGATACGTTGTACGGGTTCGTGCTTTCAGAAAGTGGGAAAATCTACGACGGCGCTGCCTTTGAGCCGAATCTAAAGCACGCGACCGTCTGCGGCGAAAGGCATGCGATTGCGGATCTGGTCATGAATGAAGCTTATAACTCAAAGATAAGAAGCATCGTTGTTGCTGATCCGATGCCGCGAGTCCAAGAAAAAAGTACTCCACCCTGCGGAACCTGTAGAGCCCTCATTTGGCAGTTTGGAACACCAGACACTTCAGTCATCTTAATCCAATACATACAAGGCAAAGACGACTGGACGTTCCCCAGGATTGAAAAATTTACTATAAAAGACCTCTATCCTTTTCCATATGAACCCATTGAAGGACTTTGGAATTAGCGTATGCAGGACGATATAAAGTTTACCAACGGCAAGAAACTCCGCTATGGCGAGAATCCGCATCAGGAAGGATGGTTTTTTGAGACAAATGATGGTGCCGATGACCCGCTCGCGATACAGAAGTTCGAATTCTTGCAGGGGAAAGAACTTTCATACAATAACTATCTCGACATGGACGGCGCGCTGTTTGCGCTCTCGCACCTGGGAGGAATAAAAGAAGATAATTCTTCTTTTATTCCGGTTCCCGAAGGGAAACCGTCGATGCCGAATATAGAGAGGCAGACGGTAGGTGGGAATGAGGCGGCGTGCGTCATCGTGAAGCACACGAATCCGTGCGGGGCGGCGCTTCGGGCAACTATCGAAGAAGCCTATCGTGCGGCATGGTACGAGGGAGACCCTCTGGCCGCGTTCGGTGGCGTGATGGCAGTTAATAGTGAAGTCGATGCGCCGCTTGCGGAAAAGATGACGGAGAATTTTTTTGAAGTCTTACTTGCTCCGTCCGTGAGCGATTCCGCAAGGAAAATCTTCGCAAAAAAACCGAACATCCGAGTGCTGGTGAATCCTGCGCTCGAAAATCCTGCGCCGTCCGTGGCGCCGCAGATGCATAAGGTTCGTGGAGGCATGCTCATCGCGAGCGCTGACACGGCGGTCATTTCTCCTGAAGTTCTCAAGACTGTTACCAAGAGAGCGCCAACGAAAGAAGAGGTCGAGGATCTCCTTTTCGCGTGGGCGATATGCAGGAGTTCGAAGTCGAACGCCGTCGTCGCTGTGAAAGGGAAGACCTTGATCGCATCAGGTGTTGGCCAGCAGGACAGGAAACGCTCTGCGGAGCTGTGCGTTTCAAAAGCGGGTGCACGGATGCGTGGCACTGTTGCCGCGTCAGACGCGTTTTTCCCTTTTCGCGATGCGGCAGATGTGCTTATTCAGGCAGGTGTTACCGCTATCATTCAGCCCGGAGGATCTGTCCGCGACAAAGAATCCATCGATGCCTGCGATGAAGCCGGTGTCACGATGGTATTCACTGGAATCCGGGCGTTCCGCCACTAAATCATGCAAGGTCGAATCAAAGTCGGACATCGAATGTCCGACTTTGCCTTTTTGTTGGTGTAACGGTATATGGATGTCACGATGGTATTCACTGGAATCCGGGCGTTTCGCCACTAGAAACCTATTTATTTTGCGCGCTTGGTGTCGGCGTTGATGTCGAGAGCTTGCCCATCGGGAGTATCTTCTCTATCGAAGGGAGGTCAGATACTCCGTAGGTAGTTTTTCCATTTACGACGAACGCGGGGAGCATATTTTTGATCTTGTAGATGCCTATGAGTGTATCCAAAGCCCCGACAGTGAGGTTGTAGTCAAATGAATACACCCGGAGTTGCGGGTATGTTTGCCGCAAGTACGTAAGCACGTGCCCCGCCGCGTCGCACTCGGGGCAGTCGCCCTTGTTTGAATAAAAGTAGAGGACGAACACCGGTTTCAGGTTGCATTTCTGCGCGATTTCTTGCATGAGGAGGTAATCCTTGATTTCGAGAAGCGAATATTCTCCTTTAAGCTGTATGACCTGCGGGTTCTCGCTCCCGAGCTGTCCCTCGGTGTAGTCGAGGCGACCTTCGAGAGCGTTGAGTTCCGTGGAAAGTTCCGTGCTCTCGGTCACGTTTTTACACGAGAGCCGCGAGAGAAGGTCGAACTGGGTTTCCACGGAGAGCGTGTCTATCGCGATCTGCTGTTCGATATTCTGTATCTCATCCAAGCGGAGCTTATTGACGGAATTCGACGCCCAGAAACCCGTCGCGAATATCGCGGCGCTTATCACAAACGCAAGGAGCGCATTCCTCAAAATCGGGCTCATGTTCTGTTACCGCCAGGACCTTCTGATGCCGAACGCAACATCTGCGACAGC
>CAZVGP010000082.1:0-2673 GCA_964626715.1 uncultured Candidatus Saccharibacteria bacterium | reverse complement strand
ACTTGACGCCGAAAGAAAGAAAGATTCTCGCCATGCGGCACGGGCTTGATGACGGCATCTACCACACGCTCGAAGAAGTGGGGCAGGAGTTCGGTGTCACCCGCGAGCGCATCCGTCAGATTGAAGCAAAGGCGTTGGAAAAAATCCGCACGCACCAAAAAGCCAAAAGACTAAGGAGTTATTGACAGATTTGTTTGTTTATTCTAACATATCAAAGATTAATAATAAAATTTAAAAAATATGGCGGAAGGAGATGTTGATCAGGCCCCTATCCCTCAAGAAGAGAGTCTTTCGGACAAGATGGCATCTTGTTGGGCCAGGGGAGGTGTTTGGAGCCCGAATGGATGCAGCGTGCCGGACCAAGACCAAACAAAAAATCCCGCCTGAGTGGGATTTTTGTTTTCGGTATACTGACTGAGTGAGAAAGCAACGTTACCCCATCAAGCACTGGAGCTACTCGTCCTTGATAACATTTCTTCGGAACCCCTTGGCGTGGCATAAGCGTTATGTCGAAGGGGTCTACGACATGCCGGTGACGCCCTCCTCTGTCATCGGACGTGCAGGGCACGTCGCGCTCCAGCATTTCTACAGCCTGCCCGCGCGTGGTCGCACGCAGGCGGGTGGCATAGGCAAGGAAGCGGCGGTTGCGCTCGGACTCGAGTACGTGCGGCGTGTTCCTGATTTCGAGATTGATTTCGGAAAGGCAAAGACATCGCACGCGAAGAAACTCAAGCGTTTACAGATGGAAAAAGACTACCAGCAGGCGATATCGTTCTATCTTGCGCGGCCTCCGAAATATAAAATCATTGGGGTGGAAGTCGTCGCTCTTGCGGACGTCCCGGGCTTGCCACTCCCTGTAAAGGCAATTTCCGACCTCGTAGTTGAATCAAAACTCGACAAGAACGCTGTGGATATTGTGGATCACAAGTTTGTTGATTCGTTCAATCAGCTTGGCGCCGAGAAACCGCTGTTTATCCTGCAGGCGATCTTCAACTACTACACGGTTCTCCATGAGTTCGGCCGTCCGGTAAAGCGCTTCATCCTTCAGGAGTGTAAAAAAACCAAAAACAGGGACGGCCGCTCGCAGATGCGTCGCTATGTTATTGATTTCGAGGACTGCGAAGAGGAATTCCGGGTCTTTCACCGCCTTCTTGCTGACGCGACGGCGGAGATAACAAGAAAGCGCAAGTACCTTCCGAACCCCTCCGACATGTTCGAGGGGAAGAATTCATTCGACATCTACCTCATGGGCCTCGGGGAGGAATAAAAACTTCCGCCAAAGGGCGGGGATAAGACGACTAGGGTTCAGCCATTCTTGAGAGCGGTGTCGATTGCCTGCTTCACCATGTCGTATGGCTGCGAGCCGGGGATGGGGACTTGCGTGCCGCTTTTTGTGATGAGGACGCTATAGGGAGTGCCATTCGCGCCTGCGGCTATCGCATCGTTGAATTCCTGCGTGATTTTTTGCTGATATTTTCCGCTCGCGACGCATGTGTCGAAATCTTTCCCTGAAACACCCACTCCTTGTGCTGTCGAAGTCAGCTTCGTCATATCAAAGAACGTATTTATCGGTGATTGCGTGAAGATGGAATCCTTGAACTTCCAGTACGCATCATTGCCGCCCAGTTCCGTCACGCACTCGGCCGCAAGCGCAAGCTTCGGAGCATTGGGATGCAGCTGCTGCAGGGGGAAATTACGCAGAATCCACGCCACTTTGCCCGGATACGCCTGCATGATTTGCTGCATCGTGCCGTCGAACTGCTTGCAGAATGGGCATTCGAGGTCAATATACTCGACGATTTTTACCGGAGCCGTAAGACTTCCGAGGATATGGTCGGCCGCGGTTACCGGCGGGATATTTTTCGTGATGGTTTGCGCGGCGGAATTCGATGAAGACGCAGGCGCCGGGCTGTTTTTTGCCACGTAGAATATCGCGCCGCCCACTATCGCCCCCGCGATGACGATGGCGATAGGGATCATAAGACCCTGATTCTGTATCGGGTTTAGCTGGTTTGGTGTAGGTTCTTCCGGCATGGATTTATTTATTCGATATCTAAGGCTCATGCTAGCACAAAAACAGCTCGCTGTTTTTTTGATTTTAAAACGGCAAGGTGTGGGTGAGGGAGTGTTTCAGTGCGGGCCCTTCCCAGCGTGATGTGTCCAAGGGGATGTCGTGTTTCTCACCGAAGTCGAGATAGTGCACTTTGCCGTTCTTGAGGGCATACTCGTAAATTTCTTTGGTAATACGAACATCCTCGATGCAGTATCGCTTCACCTTCTCGACTTCGCCGTTTTTCCACCACGCTATCGCGTCCAAGCCGCTTCCGGTTTTCTTCCTTCCCAAGGTCGCTTCCGCGATGGAATCGAGCTTGAGGCGCCTGCCGAGGACGTTTTTTATTTCTGCAAGAAGATCGATCGAGCGGATTTTCGAGAGGTTGCCTGCGTAGTATTTATTGAGTATCGGTATGTCGAAATGGTCCGAGTTGTATCCGACTAGCACATCGGCTTTCTCGAGAACGGGCCAAAGATTCGGGAGTTCGGGGACAGTGAAGGAGCTGAATGCATCTGTCGCGGTGTCATGGATGCACGCCACGGTCAATTCCATGAGCTTCGGGTCGAAGACGGCGCCCATGGCAGCTGTCGCCGTTTCAATGTCGAGCGTGATACGGCGCA
>CAZVGP010000081.1:0-2687 GCA_964626715.1 uncultured Candidatus Saccharibacteria bacterium | reverse complement strand
CGTGAGAGATGTAACAATTTCACGAAAGCGCAGATGCCATACGCCGCTTCTGTAGCACCGGGCATATTGTCCTTACACTATTGAAACTGGACTGGGGCGGGAAGAGTGCCTGCCGGCGGGAGCGCTGCTGTGCCAGTGTTGGCGAAAGGATTCAAGCCCTTAGCGACCTTTGAGATGACATCCTGCAAGGTCGTGTTATCGGGATTTTTCTCTTCAAGTGCCTTGAAGAGCGCAAGCGCATCGTGGGTCTTTCCGAGAAAGACATCAGCTGCGCCGAGGTAGAAGGATGCGTTCGCGAAATTGGGGGTGACGGAAAGCGCCTGCGTGAAGGAACTCGCCGCATCCTGATACTGTTTCGCCTGGAGCTCTAGAAGTCCGAGCTGATAGAGAAGCGACGAGTCGCTCGGCGTGAAGACGAGCGCTGATTTGAGAGAACTGATCGCATCCGCGATCTTGCCTTCATTTAATGAAGCTTGCGCGAGAAGCAGGATGGCGGGAGTGTAGTCCGCCTTCTTCGCAATAGACGCGAGCGCGGCCTTGCGTGCACCCTCATTGTCATTCGCATACACCTTGAGAGCCGCCTCCTGATAATCGACCTCTGGAGAGGCAGGATTTAATTCGCGAGCGGTCTCAAAACCGATGGTCGCATTATTGGGGGCACCCTGAATCTTGAGCGGCACGACAGACGCATACACTGACGCACGACTCATCCAGTTGTCATAGCTCAAAGGATCAAGGTCCACGGCGGAGCGCGAGGCTGCGATCGCCTGCGAGAGGCCGTTCTGGAACGTCTGCTGGGCTTTTACATCGGACAAGCCGCTCTGGACGAGCGCACTCAACTGCGCAAGCTGGAGCGACGTCAATGTCCGGTAGTAGCGGTCCTGCGGCGACAGCGCAATGGCTTCAGTCGCCGAAGATAAAGCTCCGGAGATATCTCCCGCGTTCGCGCGAACGAGTGCCTGCGCCGCAAAAACGGAGCTTGCGTATATCTCGCCCGCTGCGTAGAGGGAGATGACGGACACCACGAGCGTAATCGCGATCACCAAAACCGACAAAAAGCCGAGGCGGGGGCTTTGCGCGAAGGAAACCGAAAGCCGCCGCGACACCGGCGTGCCGGAAAGCGACGCCATGAAGAGGCCAAGAAAAATAAAAAGAAGGAGCGTGAGCGACTCGCTCGGGACATAGAACACGTGTATCACCAGGAGAAATAAGGCTCCCAAACCCGTCGTGGCCATGAGAAAATATGAACCGTCGTGTACCTCTTTAACCGTCAGCAGGGCACGGACACCCATAAAAATAAACGCCCCGATAAGAAGGAGCCATCCGATACCGACGACGATGCCTCCGGTCGTGAATGCCGTCGGGATGTATCCCGACCCTGCGGAAAATTCAGTGGCCCAGAACACAGTCGAAAGAGCCTCGGTGGGACGATAGAGAAGCCATTCATTCGAGAACGTGTTCGGACCGGAGCCCACGACGGGCCTTTTCGCATAGACGTTCTCAAGAACGCCGAGTGTTCCTTGGAGCGAAGGGCTCACCTCAAACGCTTGTATGTTAAGACGATTCTGAACCGCGACGCTTACTTGAGAGCCGAAGAAGACGAAAAACATGACAACCGCAAGGACAAGGCATGAAACGATGCCGCGCGCTTTCTTCTGTGCGCCACCGGAAGCGATGTGATAGCGCATCACCGAGAAGATGAGTGTCATGAATGCGACGATGCCGACGAGATACCACGCAAAGGGAAAGCTCACGATGACCAGAAGCGCGAGTGAGGCGAGAAGTGTGAGTGCGAGAATCACAAGTACGACGCGCGTCAGAGGCACAACTTCGAGAGAAAGAAGCGAAAGCGAGGCTGCAAGGCCTGCAAACAATCCGACGTCGTTCCACTTACCGAGGAGATTCTGTATTGGGGAAGAGAAGATGCCGAGGTGTATCGGTGTCCCGAAGAATATCTGTACGTATTGGAACAGAAAGAGCAGCCCGGTACCGAGCAGAAGCCCCGTGAGAGCGTAGAAGATGCGTTTCTCCGACGTGGCGGCCACCGAGATCGCGAGGGAAAGCACCGCCGCAAGCGCAAAGAAACCGAACGTATCCTGATCAATTTGATATCCGAAAAACGAGAGGGATGGAACGGACGAGAAAATGGCTGAAATGAGATAAGTGAGCGGAAGCGTGGCAATCGCGAGAGAGAGCCCCGACCAGTGGATCGAGAGGGTGCCGGAGCGCAAGGTGCGCACGGAAAAGATGATAACAATCGCGACCAGGGCGACAAGGGCGAGCATCACCTTGGAAAATTGGAGCGGGAATATCGCGTTCGGAATGAAAAAGAGCGGGAGCAGGAACATCAATGCCGCCAGTACCACAGCATCGGACTTGATTTTCAAATCCGGGAGCTGGCGTGGAAAAAAATCAGATGATTCTTGCATGATGCCCGTATGCGTATAACTATAATGAATGGGAAAAGTATACCCCGCGAGATACCTAGTCGCAATGTACCGTGGATAGATTTTGTAAAACTGGAAGCTTATACACTCGACGAGCTCAGAACTGCGGTGTATATCTCATGGGGTATATCACGGACAAAGAAACGCCCCTGGTTTTCACCAAGGGCGTTCCACTTTTGACGCTTGCGCCGATAAGCCGAATTCTGTCTGCGCGAGGCTTTTCTCGCGCACGGCAACTAT
>CAZVGP010000080.1:0-2737 GCA_964626715.1 uncultured Candidatus Saccharibacteria bacterium | reverse complement strand
GGAAAGACCTTTGTTCTTACCGGGACGCTCTCTTCGCTCTCGAGAGAGGAAGCGTCGGAGAAAATCCGCTCCAAGGGGGGCTCCGTGTCCAACTCCGTCTCAAAGAAAACCACCTACGTCGTTGCCGGAGAAAACCCCGGCTCGAAGTACGATGTTGCAAAGCAGCTCGGCGTTGCGATACTTTCCAAAAAAGAATTTCTCAAACTTCTCTCGTAGAGAACGCTACACGCGAAATCTACCCCGTGCTAGGATGCTCGCATGGTAACGGCCGATGAGATACGGAAATTCGCGCGGCTCGCGCGCATTTCCTTGACGGACGCGGAAGTCGAGAAGTTTCGGGGCGATATGGACTCCATCATCGCGTATGTCGATATAATAAAAAAACTTCCTCTGGTAAAAGATTCTTCTTCGCCCTACTTGGAGATCGAAAACGTCATGCGCGACGACGCGAATCCGCACGAAACGGGCATACACACAGAAGAATTGCTTTCACAGGCGCCCAAGAGGCAGGGAAATTATTTGAAAGTGAAAAAGATTCTTAGCTAGGGTTTAGTGATTAGGGTATAGGGTTTAGGGAAAAACATGGAACTCACGGATTTGAATGCCCAAGAGCTCGCAAAGGGCTATCGCACCAAAGAATTTTCCGTGGTTGATGTTGTAAAGGCGCATCTGATACGCATCGAAAAGGAGAATCCGAAGCTGAATGCGTTTCTAGAGGTCTTTGATGATGTTCTTGCGGGAGCGAAAGAGATAGATAAAATATTTGCAGAAAAAGACACTGCGGCGCATATGCTTACTGGCGTTCCTGTCGCGGTGAAAGACAACATCCTTATCAAAGGGAAAAGAGCATCGGCGGCATCGAAGATCCTCGAAAACCACGTTGCAACCTACGATGCGACGGCGATTGCAAAGCTGAAATCCGCCGGCGCGCTGTTTCTGGGCCGCACCAACATGGACGAATTCGCGATGGGCTCGTCAACAGAACATTCCGCGTTCGGCCCTACGAGAAACCCTCATGATACAGAGCGAGTGCCGGGGGGTTCTTCCGGCGGTTCGGCGGCGGCGGTTGCGGCGCGCCTCGCGCCGGTCGCTCTTGGTTCAGAGACTTGCGGCTCTATCAGGCAACCGGCGAGTCATTGCGGTGTCATTGGATTAAAACCCACGTACGGAGAAGTCTCCCGCTCGGGCTTGATCGCGATGGGCTCATCATTAGACCAGATCGGCCCCTTGGCGCACACCGTTGCCGATACCGAACTTATCTTCAGGACAATCCGAGGGCATGACCCTTTAGACGGGACGACACTTCCGGATTCGGGTGATACCCTCGTCAAAGGGAAGAGAATCGGCGTGCCGCGCGATTTCGTGAAAGATGCCGCCGCCGACGTGCGTGAACGATTCGAAACAAAACTTAATGAACTTGCCCAGAAGGGATATGAGATTATGGATGTAGCATTTCCATCGGCACCCTACGCCTTGGCAGCTTATTACATCGTCATGCCCGCGGAAGTCTCGACGAACCTCGCCCGTTTCGATGGCATGCGCTATGGCCTTCACCGCGAAGGAACGACTCTTCTTGAGGAATACGAAGCGTCTCGCGCAGCAGGCTTCGGTCCAGAAACAAAGCGACGGGTCATCCTCGGCACCCACATCCTTTCGTCCGGCCACTACGATGCGTATTACCGCAGAGCCACCGCGCTTCGCGGTGTTGTTGCAGAAGATTTGCAGAAGGCGTTCGCATCAGTTTCGTTTATAGCCACACCGACGACCTCCGGCCCCGCATTCAAGCTCGGGGAGAAGAGTGATCCGTTGTCGATGTATCTCGAAGACATTTTCGCGGCTCCGGCGAACTTGACCGGCATCCCAGCGATCTCCGTCCCAGCGGGGATTGTGGAGCGCGACGGAGTGAAGCTTCCCGTCGGCATACAATTCATGAGCCCGAAGCGCACCGAGGCGTCTCTCTTCGCCATCGCGCGCGATCTCTTAGGCGAAGCATGACCGGCTATCACTACATCCGCTTCTTCAATATCCAGTACTGGTACTGCGTCCTCATTTCATTGTTCGGGAACCACTGCACTGAAGCGCAACTGGGTATAGACACGAGCGGCATCGCTTCGACGACGGCAGGTGTCAATGCGGCGTTAGGAAACGGTGTTAAAGTGGCGACGACCACGCAGAGCGGCGGCTTTTGGGACTGGCTTTTTGGCATTCATGGAGCTCTCGCACCCACAGGCATTTTTGCGGCTGTTATCGGTTTTGTGGGCGCTATCTTCGGGTGGATCTGGGGCGTCTACAGCGCTCTCGCCTATTCCGCTTCCGCGCTCCTCTTTCTTATTATTCTCGGCTCTCTCGGGGGCCTGCTTCTTATCCGTACGAAGGACGGCGAGCGCTACGGGAACTTGGCGCCTGCCGAGGATTTGCCGCATCCCTTGCGCGCGCGGTGGCAGGAACTTCTGGAAGGCGCGATGTCGTCGGATCCGAAGCGCTGGCGCGAAGCTATTCTCGGGGCAGATGCGATGCTCGGAGAGCTTTTTTCAAAACTCGGCTACGAGGGACAGGGAACGGCGGAACAAATCAGGCATGTTCCCGACGGAGCGTTTGCGAACCTTCCGTCAGCTTGGGAGGCGCACCGCATCAAAAATTTCGTTTCGTCGCCTTCCTCTCATTTCATCTTGACCCAGCGCGAAGCGTTCCGGGTTATGAAACTTTATGAGCAGGTGTTTCATGAATTCGATTTTAT
>CAZVGP010000079.1:0-2839 GCA_964626715.1 uncultured Candidatus Saccharibacteria bacterium | reverse complement strand
TCACCTCCTGAAGCAGGGCATGGAAAAGGACTCTCTCCGACCATCTGGATGTAATGCTGAAAGAGAGCTACCGCTGCGCCGAAAACGGAAAGAACAATGGAATAATCAGCAATACGGGCACCTTCTCTTTTCCAGAGTGCAACAGCAAAAAGAATTACCTGGGGGAAAAGAAAGATGCGCTGGTACCAGCAGAGAAAGCAAGGGACAAAGCCGAGGTAATCGGAATAAAAAACCGCCATCCCAATGGAGAAAAGCGTGAGCACAAACGCAAACCACAAGCCCCACCGACTGACAAACTCCGAAACCAGAGGAAAATCTTTCCGGACGAAAAAAAGAGCAAGAAGCGCAACCGCGAGGACCTGCATCCCGATGGTTCCGAACCCAACTAAATGATTCAGGCTTTCAAGCGTCATCCCGTTAGAAATAGGACGCGAACGCGTCGCACGTTCTACGCCTCATTTTGTTATCATGGATAAGGTTGAGCTGCATGATTGTGGGTATAACTATGCGTCCGCGATTTCTAACGGGAGAGCTGCCTTTACTGCGCCGGGGACGCGGCTTGCGGAGTAATGGGCGTCGAGGATGCGTTCGTACCAGAAGGCAATGGGCACTGGAACTTATCGGAAAGTTCCTGAAGCGTATGCTCGCCGGTAAACGTTGTACCATCAGGCAGCATCCACGTCGGGTATTCCTTGATTTTCTTGTCGATGCACGCTTGTGTCTGTCCCTGCCCGTCAGGCGTCGAACACTCGACGTACGGAAGCTTCGGAGCGGAATCACCGAACTCGGCTTTCGTCCGCTGGCAGTGCGGACACCAGAACGCGCCGTAGAAGATGATGCCTTTGTCCTTGATGCACTGGACGAAAGTGTCCAGCGCGCCCGGAGTCAGCGATGTCGAGCCGGTATACGTCGAGTATGAAACGTACCCGCCAAAGAGAAGCGCAACAATGATGACGGCGCCGGCTATCCAATAGTTATTCTTACTCATGATTAAAAATAGTATACCCCGTGAGATGGCGCTCCGTCTATCTCACGGGGTATATCACTATGCCGTACGGCGCGCCTTCGCGCGGTCGTTTTCGGTGAGCTCGCGTTTTCGCAGACGCACCGACTCGGGGGTAATCTCCAAGAATTCGTCCTCGGCCATCGTCTCAAGTCCCCGCTCTATCGAGAGTGTGTAGGGCGGCACTAAGTCTATCGCTTCGTCGGATCCTGACGCGCGCATGTTCGAGAGCTGCTTCCCCTTCGTCGGATTCACCACCATCTCTTCGCCTTTGGACGTATTGCCGATGACCATGCCCTCGTAGACTTCTGTCGTCGGGCCGATGTAGAGCACTCCGCGCTCCTGTAAATTCCAGAGAGAAAATCCGAGCGCTTTCCCTGCAGCCATAGAAATCATCGAGCCCACGGTGCGTTTGCGTATCTCTCCTGCATACGACTTGAAACCGATGACGCGCGAGGAGAGGATGCCTTCGCCTTTGGTATCGATGATAAATTGATTTCGATATCCCAGAAGTCCTCGTGTCGGACCCTCAAGCGTCATCCTGACGCTCGTGCCATGTGCCACGAGGTTTTGTAGAATGAATCCGCGCTGGCCCAAGCGCTCGATGATGGGACCTTGGAACTCGCTTGGTGTGTCGACAATGACTTCTTCGAATGGCTCTGTCTTGACGCCATTCTCCTCACGCACGATGACCTTCGGCTGGGAAACCATGAGCTCAAAACCTTCCCGCCGCATGTTCTCTAAAAGAATCGCGATGTGAAGCTCACCCCGCCCAGAGACGGTGAAACTCTCCGAACTTCCGAAATCCACCTTGAGGCCGACATTGACTTCCAGTTCACGCTCTAGTCGCTCGCGGATCTGCCGCGTCGTTACGAATTTCCCTTCGCGACCCGCAAACGGCGAGGAGTTCGGATAGAAATTGAGAACGATGGTAGGCTCGTCTATCGCTATCGCCGGAAGAAGATCGATTTCCTTGTCAGTCGTTACGGTTTCGCCGATGTAAATATCAGGCAATCCGGCGATGAGCACGATGTCGCCCGCGCTGGCGCTTTCTGCTTCTTCCCGTGCGAGGCCTCGGAATGTAAATAGTTTCGTTATTTTGCCTGCACGTGTTTCTTTAGTTGGATTTTTCACGAATACCTGCTCTCCAGCCCGCACGGTTCCCTCATAAATCCGTCCCACGGCCATGCGACCGAGAAAATTGTCGTACGCAAGGTTGAAAGGCTGGAGAAGAAGCGGGGTGTCCGCCGGCCTCTGCGAGGCCGGCGGCACGTGCGCAAGAATCGTCTCGAGAAGCGGAGTTAAATCCTTCGAATCATCAGTGAGTTTTTTCTTGGCGATGCCCTGTTTCCCTATCGAATAGACGACCGGAAAATTCGCCTGCGCATCATTCGCTCCTAACTCGAGAAAAAGTTCCAACACCTGCTCTTCGGTGCGGTGCGGGTCAGCCGCCGGCTTATCAATCTTGTTGACGACCACGATGGGCTTAAGGCCCAGCTCCAGTGATTTTTTGAGAACAAAGCGCGTCTGCGGCATAGGCCCTTCCTGCGCATCAACAACAAGAAGCACGCAGTCTATGGAGCGCAAAACCCGCTCCACTTCGCTTCCGAAATCGACGTGCCCGGGAGTATCAACAATGTTTATCTTCGTCTGCGCTTGCCCTGAGCCCCTCGGCCCTGAGCTCGGGGTCGAAGGACTTATCGAAGGGTAGAAAATCGCGGCGTTTTTCGAATAGATGGTGATGCCGCGCTCCTTCTCGATTTTGTCGGTGTCCATCGTCACACCCTCTTCAGCAACGCCTGTCTGCCGAAGAAGCCCATCAGTAAGAGTCGTCTT
>CAZVGP010000078.1:0-2934 GCA_964626715.1 uncultured Candidatus Saccharibacteria bacterium | reverse complement strand
TCTTACGCCCCGTTCACAAAACTATACCCCAAAAGGCTCAAATAATCGTGTCCTTTAGAATTTCCCGAATTACTGATAAAATACTGTAATGAATAGTCGAAGTTCCTTCGACAACATCTCTCCCATCGACTACCGCTATTTTGATGAGGAAGTAGCGAGCTACCTCTCGGACAGCGCCTACACAAAATATAAGCTCTCGGTGGAGCTCGCCCTTGTGAAGGCGCTTGCGAAGCGGAAAGTTTGTTCCGCACCGGCTCTGAAAGAGATAGAAAAAGCCTGCGGACAGGTTACTCCTGCAGAGGTCTATACCGAGGAGGAAAAAATAAAGCACGATGTACGGGCTTTGGTGAATGTTATCCGCTCCAAAGTCTCGGACGCGGCAAAACCGTACGTGCACATGACCGCAACCTCCTACGACATCATTGACACGGCAAATGCGGCGCGGTTCAGGGATGTTACGAAGAAAGTTCTGGTCCCCGCACTCACAAACCTTGAGAAAATTCTCATCGGAATCGCGGAAAGGGAAGCAGAAACGGTGCAAGTAGGACGGACGCATGGCCAGCATGCGGTTCCGATTACCTTCGGCTACGCGATTGCGGGCTACGTAAGTCGCCTCGGGCAGTCGATTCTCGCTCTCGAAGCATTGGCAGATGAACTCAAAGGGAAGTTTTCCGGAGCAGTGGGAGCGTACAACGCTTCCTCGCTTTTCTTTGATGATCCGGAGGAGTTTGAGAAAGATGTTCTTGCCGAATTGGGGCTCGAACCAGCCGAACACACGACGCAAATCATCCAACCGGAGCCAATGGTCAGGCTTCTTGCGGAAGTGACAATTGCGGCAGGCATTCTTGCTGATCTCTCCGACAGCATGCGGAACTTACAGCGCACTGAAATAGGGGAAGTGGGAGAAAAATTCGAATCCGCGCAGGTTGGCTCCTCGACGATGCCGCAGAAACGGAATCCTATCAACTTCGAGAACGTAAAAAGCATCTGGAAAGTCGTTGTCCCGCGCATCGTGACAGTTTTCATGGATCAGATAAGCGAGCACCAGAGGGATTTGAGCAATTCTGCTTCGGGTCGCACGTACGGAGAAATGATTGCCTACGTTGTTTCGATGGCAAAGCGCCTCACGAAAACAATGGAGAAACTTTCCGTAGACCACGAACGGCTCGCACAGAATCTTGCAATACAAGAGGGGATGATAGTGGCGGAACCGTTGTATCTTCTGCTTGCATCACTCGGTCATCCGGACGCGCACGAAAAAGTACGCACTCTTACGCTTGCGGCCCAAAAGGAATGGAAGTCGCTCGAGGAAGTCGCGATGAGTGATTCTGAAATGAAGCCGTACCTTATAAAGATGACTGCTAGGCAGAAGAATATTCTTAAGAACCCGGACTCGTATACAGGCATTGCAAAAAATAAAGCGAAAACAATAGCTGGTGATTGGCGAAAAAGACTTTCTCTCTGATTCGTGCTACACTTGGGCATGATTGTCGTTCTCAATTTCGGAGGGCAGTTCGCTCATCTCATAGCTCGAAGAGTCAGGGATCTCGGCGTCAAGGCCGAGATTTTGCATGGCGATGCGCCGGTTTCAGAGCTTAAGGCTCTGAAACCGGCGGGCATCATTCTTTCTGGAAGCCCGCATTCTGTTCTTGAAAAAGGACCTCTGCCGGACAAAAGAATTTTTTCGCTCGGGATTCCTATTCTCGGCATCTGCTACGGGCACCAAGCAATGGCGCATCTTCTTGGAGGAAAAGTGAGGAAAGGGGCCGTACGTGAATTCGGGAAGGAAATTCTTTCCATTTCAAAGAAGGACAGACTCTTCAAAGGTCTTTCTTCAAGAGAAATCGTCTGGTTTTCGCATGGTGATATCGCCACGAAGCTCCCGAAAGGATTCTCCGCTACTGCGTCTACTAAAAGCTGCAGATATGCTGCGTTTGCCGACGAGAAGAGGAACTTTTACAACATCCAGTTCCATCCGGAAGTGACGCACACCGTCCACGGCAGGAAAATCCTCTCTAACTTCGTTTTTGATATCGCGAAAGCGAAGAAAGGTTGGGACATGAAGTCGGTCACGAAAAACATCATCGCGGACCTGCGGAAGAAAATCGGCACCGCGCATGTCGTTGTTGGCATTTCAGGTGGCGTGGATTCGCTTGTCGCGGCGACGCTTCTCTATAAAGCGATAGGGAACCGCCTCCATGCGGTTTTCGTGGACACGGGGCTTTTACGGAAAGAGGAAGTGGAAAGCGTCGCGCGCGCGCTTCGCGCGCGCGGGTTCAGAAACCTCCACGTAGTAAATGCTCGGCAGATGTTTCTTTCCCGATTGAAAGACGTCACGCATCCCGAAAGAAAGAGAAAGCTGATCGGCTACACGTTTGTCGAGGTCTTCGAATCGGCGCTCGAAAAAGAGTTGAAGCACTATCCGATTGAGTATCTCGCGCAAGGCACCATTTATCCGGATCGTATCGAATCGGCGGGAGTCGGGAAATATGCCGACAAGATAAAGAGCCACCATAATCTCACGCTTCCGAAAGAGATGAAGCTTAAAGTCGTGGAGCCGGTCAAGGATCTCTACAAAGACGAGGTGCGTCGGGTCGGAGCGGAACTGGGACTCCCGAAAGAGATGCTCTGGCGGCATCCGTTCCCGGGGCCGGGCCTCGCGGTTCGCGTTGTCGGGGACGTCACCGAAGAGAAGCTCGCAATTCTTCGCGAGGCAGATGCTATTTTCACAGAAGAACTTAAAAAAGCAGGAGAGTACGAGAAAATATGGCAGGCATTTGCAGTTTTGCTTCCGCTCCGCTCCGTCGGCGTCATGGGGGACGCGCGCACGTACGACTACATGATCACTCTGCGTGCCGTAGATTCTGTAGACGGCATGACCGCGGACTGGCACAAGATGCCCCCGGAGCTTTTGGAGCGGATTTCTTCGCGTAT
>CAZVGP010000077.1:0-2938 GCA_964626715.1 uncultured Candidatus Saccharibacteria bacterium | reverse complement strand
TTTAGTCCGGATATCCGAAATGACTAGTATTATTTTAACTAGTTCGGCTGTTTTTTATGAGCATAGAAACTGGCGGCAAAGTGTATCTTTCCGCCCGGGAAGCGGGTGAACTTTTTGGCTACACTCCTGATTACATCGGAAAACTTTGCCGTCAGAATCTTGTTTCTGGGATGCGGCAAGGGAGGGTGTGGTTTGTAGAACGTTTGTCTCTCGAAGCGTTCGTTGCCAACACCAGGAATGCGGAAGAGAGACGGCTTAAAGAGCTTTCTCAAGAGCGTGCTGGAGAGTATCACCAAAGTGTTCAGTTCCCGAAATCGCCTTTTGTTGCGAAGTCTTTTCGGCCAGAAACTCATGCATATGCGGGGGAACTCGCAAGGGTCGTTTTCGGGCTTGCTGGTATCTCTATGTTTGCGTTCTCTTTTCTCATCGGCTATTCATATTTCACTTTTCAAGAAACACAAGCAAGACACATCGCCGTTTCTATCACACCCGGTTCATCTCCCAGCGAAAGTCTGCAACTTGTAGGAACCGAGCAAGTTGCGAAAGGTTTTACCGCAATGCTCACACAAGGAACAGCGGAAGCCAAAGTTGCACTTCACGCTTTTGATGCATCACGTTTCGTCCATCCCTATACTCCGACAGCCCTATCATACGCGCCGAAACCGGAAGCTTTTGTGCACGGGCTTGCGTCACTGTATACCGACATCACGAACGCACCGGATTCATTTGTCAGCACCTCGCTCATGCTGCCGCACGCGATGTATGCGATCTCCGATTCATTTGTTTATCTCGTTGATCGTTTGTTTATATTTTATCAGAAACAAATTTCTCGAGCGGGTGACTTTGCCCTTAATGCGTTTCTTTTCACGCGTGACCCCGGACTCGCATTTGTAAAATGGAATTCGCGTACGGGCGAAGCGCTCGTGTCCTTATGGCGCGACCGCGCGCTCATCGCACAAGAATATGCCGCAGACTATCTTTCGCTCGGAAACGAACTTATCACACTGAACCGGGATGTTGCCGCTACCGATATTGCCCTTTCCGATGCCCTTCTTTCACGCTACGAGCACCTGGCACTTGGCTCGGCTCCGCAGGTGCTTCTTGCGTTTTTCGATACAGCCAGAAGGTTTCCCGAAGCATTCAGAAGCACACTTTCTTCTCTGGCGGGTTCCCTTTCTAGCACCATAACCAGCGGCGAAGCGCTCTCCGCTTCAGTTCTTTCGTCTTTTCCCCAGGAGATCTTTTCAGGACTTTCATCGGGGATACACACCGCGGTAAAAACCACTACGTCCGCCATCAGTTCCGGTTTTAGCATCTACCAGTTTCTTGTGGATTCGCTTGCGTCTCTCTTTACCTTTCCAATAGAAGAAGGATCTATATTGGTTCGAAATAAACCTGTAAAGGTCGCACCAGGCCCGACGCAGGTCGTACAGAGGTTCGGCACAACAACAGTCGTGAACAACTATAACCAGTATGTGACCGAGAACGGGGTTTCAATCCAGACTCTCAACAGCGCACTACAGGCTCTTGAGAACAAGTTCGCATCACAAATCTATACGAACACTGCGGGAGTTACCGGTAACACCCAATCTATCCAGTACATGAATGCTCCGAACAACAACTACGATACCGTCAAGATTTCGAACTCGACATTCACGAACGGCTCCATCTCGGGAGCGAGCGCGAGCCTCTCCTCTCTCTCCGTTTCAGGAAGTACCAATGTGGGCGTCCTTACCGGAGGCGCATTGTCGGTTGCAAGTCTTTCTTCATCCGGCGCGATTACCGGCCCGTACTTCGTTGCGACTTCAACCACGGCTACTTCTACCTTCGCGGGATCTCTGAACATCGACAGCGGCGGATTTGTCTACGCGACATCAACGCAACGCGTCGGCATTGCGACAACATCGCCGCTTGCCGCTCTCGACGTCTATGGCAACGCCATACTTTCTGGTTCGAATCGCTACCTAAACTTTGGTGGCGTATCCGGTACCTCCGGCTACGGCTTCCGCGACAACAGCGGCACGGTCGAATTCAAAAATTCTGCCGGTTCGTGGACGGGAATCGGAACTGGCGGAGGAAGCACTGACAGCAACTGGGTTTACTTCAACGGTTCTGGCATCCGGCTCGCAACCACCAGCAACCAGATCATCGTAGGCGCGAGTGCGACATCGACGAACGATACGTTCCAAGTCATTGGCTCGGGCCTTTTCACTAATGGTCTTACTTCCTACGCACTTCTGACTGCACCCTTTTTTACAGCAACTTCGACCTCCCAGGCATCGCAATTCCCCTATGCATCATCAACGGCGATCACAATCTCCGGCACCGCCTCTACCTCGGACCTCATCGCTTCGAACTCATTCACCTTGGGTACGTTCTCGGGCCTTCTCAAAGCAGCTGCCGGCATCGTCTCGACGGCACTCGTTGATCTCGCTTCCGATATCACCGGCATCCTTCCGGTTGGAAACGGCGGCACAGGATGGGCGGCGATACAATCTGGTGCCATTCCCTACGGTAACGATTCCTCGGCTCTCGCCACGACTTCCATTGGCACGAACGGTCAGATCCTTTCTCTTGCGAGCGGTGTCCCTACGTGGGTTTCGACGACGACATTCTCTTCCGGCCTCGCATACTCCGCGGGGGACGTCACCAACACTGGTGTTCTGTCGCTCGCCCAGACCTATGGCACGCCGCAAACCGGCGATCTCGTTCTCGCCACCTCTTCAGAACTTTCATTCAACGGTCTCACCCTCGGGCAGACCATCACCGACTCGGGCGGCACCTTCACCTTCACGCCGACACTCTCAGGAACCTTGGGTGTTGCAGGGGGAGGCACGGGCCAGGGAACCTTCACCGCCTCGGAGCTCCTCTATGGCAATGGCACCGCGAATCTCTCGTCGATTGCTACCACGTCGATCACGAACGGTACCGGCGTCAC
>CAZVGP010000076.1:0-2984 GCA_964626715.1 uncultured Candidatus Saccharibacteria bacterium | reverse complement strand
CTTCCTTCGCAAGTTTCGACTTCGGAGCCGAGAGCGAGAGCGTGTCAACGAAAAGTACACGGCCGTCTCGAAGCTTTTCAGAAAGGACTATCGCGAGTGCTTTCGCGCGCATCTTCTTATTCGCTTTCTGCGCGTAATTTTTTTCTTTGAGTGGCCCGTGCGTCGTGCCGCCGCCTCTCCAGAGAGGCGAGCGGATGGAGCCGTGCCGCGCGCGGCCGGTTCCCTTCTGCTTCCACGGCTTCTTGCCTCCGCCGCGCACTTCCCCGCGGCCTTTCGTGTGGGCAACGGGAGTCCGCGCATTTGCATTCATGGCCAACACAACCTGTCGCACCAAACTATCGTTTCGCGGAAGCGCAAAAACACTTGCAGGTAATTTGATCGTTCCCGTTTCTTTGCCAGCTTGAGAATATACTTTTGCTGTAAGATTTGTTTCCATGTTTTTGCTTGTGCCAACTGTACGCGGACTCATGCGGAAAAAATCATTTCTGCGTTTTTCCGCGTTCGTTCTGCGCTATTCCACGCACTTCAACGACCGTTCCCGCACGCCCGGGAACAGCGCCCTCAATGTAGAGTTCATCAGGAAGAACGCGCACCACTTTGAGATTAGTCACCGTCACTCGGTCGCCGCCCATCCTTCCTGCCATACGCATTCCCTTGACGACCCTGCCACCCGCTCGCCCTGGACCGCCGCCTGAAGACCCGCGCTCGCGCTCGGAATGTTTTTGGCCGTGAGAGCGCGGACCTCCTTTGAAACCGTATCGCTTCACGACGCCCTGGAATCCTTTGCCTTTCGAAATTGCGGACACAGATACCGTATCTCCTTCCGCAAATACGCTCGCCTCTATCGCGTCGCCCAGATTCAACTTCGCAGCATCATCGAAACCTGCCTGTCCGGTAGGCAGGCGAAGTTCCTTGAGCCCGCGGAAATTTCCTTTCGGTCTCTGGGGTTTCTTGATGCGTGATTCCTTCTGAATGCCGTGGCCGACTTGGACCGCCGTGTAGCCATCCTTCTCTGGAGTCTTGATCTGGGTCACCGTTATCTTCGGCGCAGAGATGACTGTAACCGGACGCACGCGCCCGTCAGCATCAAAAACCTGTGTCATTCCTTTTTTTGTACCAACAATAAACTTCATATACTTATGCGGACTGCACGCGGACTCATGCGAAAATCACGCGGAAAGAACTTAGACATGCTGTTACCTGCGTACAGTCTGCATCTGGTCTGCGTAAGGTCTGCATTCATAGCATTTTCACATCAACCGATACTCCGGACGGAAGAGAAAGGTTTGTGAGCGCGTCGATAACTTTTGGAGTCGGGTTCATGATGTCCACAATGCGCTTGTGCGTGCGCACTTCGAACTGCTCCCGGGCGTCCTTGTAGACGAACGTGGAAGCGTTCACGGTGAATTTGCGGATATCCGTAGGCAAAGGAATCGGCCCCACGATCGTTGCATCGAAGCGGAGTGCCGTGTCGATAATCTGCTTTACAGACTGATCAAGAACCTTGTGATCATAGCCCCGGACTTTCAAGCGCAAACGGGAAGCTGTCGCGGGCGCCGTTTCGGCAACGGCTTTCCGTACACGCACGCCCGGAGAACGTGCAGACTTCGCTTTTGGTTTTTCGGCCATACAAGTGTCAAAGAACAGTGAGTCGTGTGTTTCTTCTTGGTTTCAGTTACGCGATTATCTTCGTGACGACTCCCGCGCCCACTGTCTTGCCGCCTTCGCGGATAGCGAAGCGCTGCTGCTCTTCCAAAGCGACCGGTGCGACGAGTTTCACCTTGAATTTCATCGTGTCTCCCGGCATCACCATTTCGGTTCCTTCCGGAAGCGTCACTTCGCCGGTAACGTCAGTCGTTCGGATATAGAACTGCGGCTTGTAGCCGGTGAAAAACGGCGTGTGGCGGCCTCCTTCCTCTTTCGCGAGCACATAGACTTCGGATTCGAAATCCGTATGCGGAGTCACCGTGCCCGGCTTCGCGAGAACCTGTCCGCGGTGCACGTCTTCTTTCTTCGTTCCGCGCAAAAGCACTCCCGCGTTGTCGCCGGCGATGCCTTCCTGCAAGGACTTATTGAACATCTCGATGCCGGTCACGGTCGTTTTGGTCGTGGGCTTGATGCCGACAATTTCGATTTCCTCGCCAACTTTTACTTTGCCGCGCTCGATGCGGCCCGTAACGACAGTGCCGCGACCTTCAATCGAGAAAATGTCTTCGATCGGCATAAGGAAGGGCTTGCTGACATCGCGAACCGGCTCCGGAATGAATTCATCAAGCGCTTTCACGAGCTCCATCACTTTTCCGGACCACTCGTTCCCCGGCGCAGGATTATCAAGCGCCTTCAAGCCCGAGCCGCGGATGACCGGAGCAGTCTTTCCATCAAAGCCTTGCTTGGTCAAAAGCTCGCGGACTTCCTCTTCAACGAGGTCTATCAAATCTTTATCATCAACCATGTCCACCTTATTCAGGAAGACGATGACTTTGGGCACGCCCACTTGGCGCGCAAGGAGTATGTGTTCACGCGTTTGCGGCATAACGCCGTCAGTTGCAGCAACAACGAGGATCGCGCCGTCCATCTGCGCGGCGCCGGTGATCATGTTCTTGATGTAGTCGGCGTGGCCGGGAGCATCGATGTGCGCGTAGTGGCGCTTTGGCGTCTCGTACTCGGAGTGCGACAGCGAAATCGTGATGCCGCGGGCTTTCTCTTCTGGCGCGTTGTCTATCTGGTCAACGCCTTTCACCGTCGCCGAATAGCCATCTCCCGCCTTTGAAAGGACGCTCAAGATGGCAGCGGTAAGGGTCGTCTTGCCGTGGTCCACGTGGCCGATCGTGCCGACGTTGACATGAGGCTTGGTGCGATTGAACTCTGCCATGGTAATTGTTTAATTGTTTAGTAATGCTTCTAAAAACAAAGAGCAAAAGCTCTTAGTTCCGTCTTGCCCCAGAGAACCGGGGTTGAGACTAAAAACACGCGTGACGCGTTAG
>CAZVGP010000075.1:0-3005 GCA_964626715.1 uncultured Candidatus Saccharibacteria bacterium | reverse complement strand
TCCTGAATAAAAAGGAGAAAGAGATTACCGCCTACCACGAAGCGGGGCACGCCCTTGTCTCGTCAATCCTTCCGTTTGCCGATCCCGTGCACAAGGTTTCGATCATCTCCCGCGGTCGCGCGGCCGGCTACACGCTGAAGCTTCCTATCGAAGACACGAAGATGCAGTCAAAGAAAGAGTTTCTTGATGACATCGCAGTTTCCTTAGGCGGCTATATCGCCGAGCGGGAAGTCTTCGGCGATTTGACAACTGGCGCATCGAATGATTTGCAAGTCCTCACGGCGCTCGCGCGCGACATGGTGACGCGCTACGGGATGAGTGACACGATGGGGCCGGTGGCTCTCGAGAGCGAGACGGGCATCCCGCTTTTCGGCCGCGGAGCAACCGGCAAAGAGTATTCCGAAGCGGTCTCGGCGAAGATTGACGCGGAGGTGAAGAAGATTATCGAGGATGCGATGAAGAAGGCGAAAGACATCATCACGAAGCACCGCCAGCTCCTCAACACGATTGCCGCGCGTTTGATCGAGGTTGAAACGATAGAGCGCGAAGAGTTCGAGAAGATTCTTATCGCCCACGGGATAACGCCGAAAAAGAAAAAAGATATCGAACATCAGGCGTAACTCACATTGATTTTTCTTTGTGTGAAGCGTTATCGGGAGGTTTATTTTCTCTCATCTGTGTCATTTCCACAGGCGGAGACTGTTTCGAAGAGAACACGTTGTATACTTCCTGTATACAGGTTTGATTATGGCGTTGCGAAAAAAGAAAGAAGAAGCAATCCGCATGCGCAAGACTGGCGCGAGTTATAGTCAAATCAAGAAAAAACTGAAGGTAAGCAAAAGTTCCTTAAGTCTTTGGCTTCGTGATTCACCCCTCTCAATAGAGCGCATTCGGGAGTTAAGAGATTTTAGTGCGATTCGTATCGAACGCTATCGTGAAACTCGTCGTAAGACACGAGAAACGCGTTGGGCAGAGGTTCGCGAGCGCGCATCAAAAGACATCGGTACGCTCACGAAGAAGGAAATGTTTATTGCCGGGCTTTTCTTGTACTGGGGGGAAGGGGGGAAGACGAAGGTTGCAACTACAACTCTTTCAAACAATGACCCAGCAATGTTGTTGTTTTTTATGAAATGGCTGGAATTACTCAACGTTCCGAAGAGTCGTTTGCGCGTTCATGTGCATTTGTACGCTGATATGAATATGCAAGCTGAACTGCGCTATTGGTCTCGTGTGCTTGGATTGCCATTGCAAGCTTTCAGAAAGCCATACATAAAAGCTTCGAAACGAGGCGAAATTTCCTACACACAAAAATTTACGCATGGGACGTGTAACCTTGTATACGAAAATCGCGATGTTGCCGAGTATGTTCTGCAGGCACTCGAATTCCTGCGAGAACGGTTTGCCGTCAGAAACAGAGTGTGATTTCATTATCTACGCGCGCCCGTAGCTCAATTGGTAGAGCTCCTAGCTTATACCTAGGCGGTTTCTTGGTTCGAGTCCAAGCGGGCGCACTAAGTTTTTGTGTGCCTCGTTTTCTTTTTCTATGGGTAGATCTTCCGGCATAAGCATCACGGTGTCTCCCTTTACTCCGGACTTATTCCGGGTCTCTTTCTTTCCTTTCGGAGACGTGATTTCAATCACGATCTCCTGGCCGTTCTCGACGAGCTTCATGATGCGCTCGATATCGGCTCCCATGAGGGTGCCTCTCTCCTCGAGTTCCGCCGCGACCGCATGCACCTGTTTATCCATGCCGGACAAGGCGCTTCGAGCCGCGTTCATCGCGGCCCCAAGGTCGTGCCCCGAGAGCACGATCATGAGGACGTCATGCCCCGTACCGCCATCGCCATGCGCGTGCGGCGCGGCCGTAGCGACAGCATCTGGGGCGCGTATCTGAGTGAGGCCGCTATATCCCGGACCGGGAATGATGGTCGCGAAGACAACACCGGTTCCGTTTTTAATGGCGACTACGGCATGCCGGGTTTCGTGCGTCGCGGCCGCGCCGGGCTTTTTCTTCGAGAGCTTCTCTTTCGGATAAGCTTTCAGGCGCGTTCCATCAGGCAGGACGACTTCTCCGCCGAGAGGTATGTTGACCGCTTCGTGCCCCATGCTCGTATCCTACGCTCCACACTATTCGAAATGCAACTGGGTCACTTTTTCTTCTGAAAGCTTTTTGAGGAGCGGATGTTTTGAAAGTTCAGAATCTTTTTCTACGAGCGCGAGCGCTTCTTTGCGCGCGGCTTCAACAAGCTTCAGGTTTTTCAGGGCATCCATGCCGATGTCGGAGATGCCCCACTGTTTTCTGCCATACAGTTCGCCTGCGCCGCGGATTTCCAGATCCTTTTCGGCGAGCTCAAATCCGTTTTTTGCGGAGACGATGGCTTTGAGGCGCGCGGTGTCACCCGAGCCTTTATCAACCATGAGGAAGCAGTAGGGTTGGTACGTCGAGCGTTGTACACGGCCACGCAGCTGATGCAGTTGCGCCAAGCCGAAACGCTCCGCGCCTTCTATCATAATGACGGTCGCATTTTCGACATTGACGCCAACTTCGACAACGGAGGTTGCGACGAGCACGCGCGTTTCGCCCTTGGCGAAACGCGCCATCGTTTCTTCTTTGTCCTTCGGCGTCATCTTGCTATGCAATTTTTCTATTTTGTACTCCGGAAATATTTTCGTCTGAAGGCGTTTTGTTTCGGCCGCGACCGAACGTGCCTGAAGTGCGAGTTGTTTTGTCGGGTCGGGCTCGTCGATCCGTGGGCAGATGACGTATGCTTGGCGGCCTTCTTTCAAAAGCGCGCGCATTTTTTCATACGCGGCGTCGCGCCGCGATGCCGTAACGATTTCCGTCTTAACGGGCTTCCGTCCTGCTGGCAATTCATCGAGAATCGTCAAATCCAAGTCGCCGTACACCGTAAGTGCAAGAGTTCGCGGTATTGGTGTTGCAGTCATCGAAAGCAAATGCGGATCGGACGCGGAACTATGCGGAACATACGCGGAAGAACGCGCGG
>CAZVGP010000074.1:0-3108 GCA_964626715.1 uncultured Candidatus Saccharibacteria bacterium | reverse complement strand
TAGAGAAGATTGCCCGACCCGATAAGAAAACCGCCTAGAAGACGTGCGGCCAAACCGGGCCGGTAGGAGTCGTAGGGCTCTTTGTACGCGCGGAGCGCTTCCGGATCGTTGAGTGTGCCATTAAGCCTTTCCGCTTCGGCGTGCGCACCCGATTCGTGTACTGCCATAAGTGGGATTGTAACACCGGTGTGTTTTCACAGGCGTTACGCCCCGTGAGATAGAACTCGCAGAGCTCGCTATCTCACGGGGTATACCCCCACACCAATGCCGATAAAATTTTGAATACAGCCAGGGTATATTTCTCGGATTTTATAATCGCAGTATTCGTACTGGTCTGTGGTTGGCATTGGTGTGGGGGTATACTGAAGGCATGGAAGAGCGGGTGTACGCAAGTTGGCAGGCGAAGGAATATGACTTCCAGCCGAAGGAGCGTCCGTGGTACTGGGCGGTCGGCATCGTCGCGGGCGGAATCGCCGTCGCGGCGTTTATCCTCAAGGATTATCTCTTCTCCGTGATCGCGATACTCGGCGGATTCACCGTGATGCTCCTCGGTTCCAGAAAACCGCACCGCCACACCTACCGCCTGACCGAGCGCGGATTCAGAATCGGCGAACGGCTCATCCCCTACAAGAGCATCACGCGCTTCGCGATACGCGACGAGGAGCCGCGGGAGCTCGTTATCGAAACGACAACCCTCATGGGTACCGTCACGGTGCCATTCGGAGACGGCGACCACCGTGCCGTCGCGATGGAGCTCAAGAATAACAACATCGAGGAAGTCGAATCGCTCGGCTCGTTCGTGGACCATGTCGCGAGCGGGATGGGGTTGTAAGTTCCCAAAACAAGCCGAATCGTGTTACATTCGTCGAGCGGCGATGCAGCAGATTTAGGGCACGCCCCCATCGTTCAATGGATAGGACGCATCCTTGCGGAGGATGTGATGTGGGTTCGATTCCTGCTGGGGGCACAACGCAAGTTTTGAGAACTTAGGATTTCCTTTCCGCTTCTTTTTCAAGCCTGCGGATCATTATTACTATGCCAGAAACGCCGCCTAGAAGGGCGCCTGCGAGAAGCCCGATCGGAATCCAAATAATGCTGGCGCCAGAGAAAACAGCTACCCAGCCGCCTATCACACCAAGCGTCGCGCCGCCGCTGATTTCGTCTGTAAAATCTTTCTGCAGTGAAGTCGGCGCTGCTTCAGCAGGACTCACTTTCATGTTGGGGAACATTGATTGCACTATGTCACTCAGGCTGTGTCCTTTTTTGTGCAGCACACAGATATTCTCGGCTATCTCATAAATCTTATCTCTGAATGCTGAGCCGCTTGTAGGCAGTGTTTCATAGGCAAGAGAAAGCACCGAAGGCAGGTTTTCTTTCACTTGTTGTAACCGTTCCGGAGCAAACCATTCCGCTATGCCGCGCGGCCACGTCGAAAGGTCAAAGAGATCGAATCCCCGCGGTTGAGGAGCCGAACCTATGTCGCTGACGCCCTGCCGACGAAGAAATGTTTCAATCCCTTGCATAAATTCTGCCCCCGCTACACCCGCCTTGAACGAATCAAGCGAATCGGAGGGAAAATTCAGTTTTTGCAAGACTTTCAACAACACCGGAAAATCGTGGCTGTTCAGCCAATGTGACATATCTTCGTACCGGCGTGGATTTGTCTTTGCCTCTTTCAGGTGGTTGACGAACCACTCGATCTTTTCTTCAATAGGCACCTCCTCTTCACCCCAGAAATCTTGACGGGTCTGGCGCGCTTGCAGATGTTTATATATAAGTGTCAGTTCTTTCAAAAGCTGCTCTCTTGGATTCTGGATAGTACCGACAAAGTCCGCAAAGCCTCCAATCTTTTCTGCTATATCTTGTACAATCCGCTCGCCCTGGCGCTCAACATACTTCCCTAAACCAAAAGCAGCTTTTTCCGAAAAGGGCCGCAAAAACAGTTCGAGGGTTCGAAGCCACGGTCGAGCCGCCTTTATCTGCTCCTGTGTCGGCAGTGCAGCCGGTATCTCGGGGTTTTTCCTATGGGCGATGACGCTCGCGACCATAGGCAGAAACATATGCACACCCGATGGAGGTTTGAGAGCAACTAAATCTGTGCTGCTGAGCCGATCCCCGGCGAGATCCTGTATCGCTCTCCCAAGTTTTGCTAAACTACCCCAGCCAATAGGAATACCATGAACGTCAACTGAGTCGAGGGAAATTTGTTTCCTTGTCCATGGAGGTTCATCAGCCGTAGCGGTAAAATTTCTATTCTCTGGACCGGTATTGGCATTTGTCGCCAATCGTTTGGTGACTATATCTACAACAAAGACATTGGAAACTTCTCCAATTGTATCCTCAACCCCATTAAGGATAGGTTCTACTACTAATGCTCCGGCTTTGATGGCGCCTTCTGCTATGGTGGGCACCTCGTGCTTTTTGAAGTCTTGTTGTGTAGTAAAGCGTGTTTGAGGTACTACTTCCTCTGCATGAAGACTAGACACTTCTCTGCCGATGCTTGAATCGACATCGAGAGTGCGTTTTTCAACCGGAACCGCGAGAGACTGTCTCTTTCGCCACAGAGACCACCTTCCCCTGGGCCTTTCTTTACCTGCTTCTAGGTTTTCCGCCTCTGATTCTTCGGATTTCTTTTTTCCAAAGCCGATTCTCATGATAAAAATTATACAATGCAATAAAAGTTTTGCAATAACTCCAAGAAAGTTTCGCCACATCGAATCAACACAAAATGGTTTCAGTGATATTCTGAATAATCCTCACGGGGGTACACACTAGCGCTAAGTCGAGTGGCCGAGGTGCCTTTGATCTTACGTGCTCGCTTTAGCGTCTTCGTTGAGACGGGACTTCACACCTTTCGCGCTCCGGCGTCTCGGCGTACACTAAAGTGATACAAGCGAGTCACAACTCTTCAATGCAACCATCATGAAAGAGGAAGGATTGCGATCACCACACGCTACGCTTGCCTCTCTCGGACTTCAGGGTATCGCTGCCCTCTACTGGAACCTCCCTCCGGAGACACTCATTAAAAAAACACTCGATCGGAAAGAAGGAGCGCTCGCCGACACGGGCGCTTTGGTCGTTGATACCGGAGCATTTACCGGACGCTCT
>CAZVGP010000073.1:0-3141 GCA_964626715.1 uncultured Candidatus Saccharibacteria bacterium | reverse complement strand
CAAGCTCTTCGGCGCAAGTCATTACCGCGCTTGAGACTCGTGCGAAGGCTGCTCTCGACACTGCAACGAACGCTATTGCCAGAGCAACTGCTGCTGCGACCACTACGAACCAGATCTCGGCGCTCTTCTTAGTGCACGCGGAGGCCTCACTTACGGTTGCGAACACAAGATACGGCGATGGCGTTACCGCACTCAACGCGAACGCCACAACGACCGCGTACGTGGCGTTCCTTGATTCGATACATGCTTCCGTGCAGGCGGACATATACGCGCAGGCGGCAGCGCATGCGTCAAATCCGGCGTTTCAGCATTCCGGAAAGGGGAAGCAGGAAGGTGAGAGCGAATCCGCTTCGACGACTGAAAAAGGCAATCACGGACAGGAAGGTGAACACGGGCAGGGCAAAAGCGGGCAGGGAAGCGTCAACGCCAGCGGGCACGCCGGAGTCAAAGCCGGAGAGGATCTTCAGGCGAGCACAACTGCCGGAGGAGATTCCGAATCTGGTGACGACTCGGTTCATGTAAACGCCGGAGTCAACGTCCACCTCGGCATATAACTGGCTCTTTTTACCAAAACCCCCTTCAGAAAGGGGGTTTTGGATTAGGCGAAGTGATTGCTTGCTTTTTTCTGAGTTTAAGGTACACTGCTCGGCAGCCGCTCTCCCGTTTGGGTGGCTCTTTTAAAGCATGCCACGCCTCACCGTAGAACAGGAATTGGCCAAGGGCCAGAATATTTCCATAATCAATCTTGTCGATTGCCTCATCGAGAAGGCGCAGAAGAATCGTGCCTCCGACATCCACATCGTTCCGTCTCCCGCGGGTATCCGTGTGAGGCTCCGCATAGACGGCGTTCTGCAGGAATCGTACGTGTTTCCGAAAGAAATCCACGGCGAGATAGTCTCGCGCATCAAGGTCATCGCGGGCCTCCGTACTGACGAGCACCAGGCAACACAGGACGGGCGCTTCCGCCTCGTGTTTCCCGGCTCTGAAGAATATGTGGACATCCGCGTCTCCATAGTGCCTACGTACCACGGTGAGAACGTGGTCATGCGCCTTCTCTCCGACAAAGCGCAGAACTATACCCTGCAGATGCTCGGCTTTAATGAGAAAGATTCCGAGAAGATTTTGAAAGCGATCCGGAAGCCGAACGGCATGATCCTCGCGACCGGCCCCACCGGCTCCGGAAAAACGACGACGCTCTACACCCTGGTGAAGCTTTTGAATAACCCTGAAGTGTCCATCATTACGCTCGAGGACCCTATCGAATATGCGGTCGAAGGCATCCAGCAGATACAGGTCAATGCCCACACGGGGCTCACCTTCGCCAATGGCCTCCGGTCCATCCTCCGCCAGGACCCGAACATCATCATGGTAGGGGAGATTCGCGATGCCGAAACGGCCTCTATCAGCGTCAATACGGCTCTCACGGGGCACCTTCTGCTCTCGACCCTGCACACGAATGATGCCGCAACGACCTTGCCCCGCCTCATGGAAATGAAAGTCGAGCCCTACCTCGTGGCATCGACCGTGAATATTGCAATCGGACAGAGGCTCGTGAGGAGAATCTGCGAGAGCTGCAAAGAGGGGGCATCGATCACTGAAAACCAGCGGACGAGTCTTGAGAAGCTGCCGCTTGCAAAGCCCGTTTCGAGAGGCGAGCGGGTGTACAAAGGCACAGGATGCGCGGAGTGTAACGGCAGCGGCTACCAAGGGCGGGTGTGCATCAACGAAGTTCTGGTCGCTGATCCGGAGATCCGCGAAGCCATCCTCAACAAAGCGTCATCGGCAGACATACAGAAGATCGCCGTCAAAAACGGCATGACTACGATGCTTGATGACGGATTTGATAAGATACGCGCCGGCGACACGACGATCGAAGAGGTGTTGCGCGTTGTCCACGAGTAGCGCATGAATGCGGACGCGCCACAAGAGAAAGCTGCCGCGATAGAGGGAGCGCGCGCCTCGCGGCGCGCGCTCGCGTTTCTCAGTGATGCCCAGAAGCACGTCTCGCGCGGCGCGCAAAAGGGGAGCAGCATAGCGCACTGGATTCGGAAGCGCTTTGATCGCTCCTATGGTCTCACGCTCTCGACCAAGGAGCAGATGTTTTTCGTGAAGCGCCTCTCGTTTCTCATCAAGGCAAATGTTCCCATCCTCGAGAGCCTGCACATGCTCTCGGGGCAGGCAGCCTCGCGCCGGTACGGGCGCGTCATAGGGAAAATCATCCACGACGTTTCCAACGGCCAGTCGCTCGCAAAAAGCCTCGGCAAATTTCCCAAAACATTCGGCAGCTTCGGCATCAATATCATCAAGGTGGGGGAATCCTCCGGCACCTTGAGCCAGAACCTCGACTACCTCGCGGAAGAGCTCAAGAAGCGGCAGCTTTTGAAGCGCAAGGTCGTGAGCGCGTTCGTGTACCCGTGCGTCATCGCGGTCGCAAGCATCTTTATCGCGGCGTTTCTCGTCTTGTTCCTCTTTCCGAAGATCATGCCGATCTTCACCTCGCTCCATGTAACGCTGCCCCTGACGACGCAGATACTCATTGCGGTCACGGTTTTTCTCCAGCACTGGGGGCTTGAGCTTTTGGCGGGGCTCATCGTCGCAATAGCCGCGCTTGCCGTGGCTCTTCGGAAAAGCACATCATTCCACTTCGCCTTCGATGCATTCGTTCTCCGCGTGCCGCTCGTGGGCGGCGTTATCCGCCACTACAATCTCGCGAACGCCTCCCGCACGCTTGGGCTCCTCTTGCGGAGCGGGCTCACGCTCTCGCAGGCGATTCCCCTGACCGCCGATACCACGCACAACCTCGTTTACGAAAAAGAGCTCCGCGAAGCGGCCGTGAGCGTGAATCGCGGCGAGCAGATCTCCATCCGCCTTGCGAAGCGAACGTTCCTCTTTCCGGCGATTATGAACCAGATGATCGCGGTCGGGGAAAAGACCGGCAACCTCTCGAATACGCTCGTCTACCTTGCCGACCTCTATGAGAGCGAAGTTGAAGACTTTACCAAGAATCTCTCCTCCTTGATCGAGCCGGTCCTCCTTATCATCATGGGCGTCATCGTCGGCTTCATCGCGATTTCCATCATCACGCCGATCTACTCCATCACCCAGAGCCTGCACGTGCACTAGTATGCGCGGATCCACCCC
>CAZVGP010000072.1:0-3181 GCA_964626715.1 uncultured Candidatus Saccharibacteria bacterium | reverse complement strand
TCGCTTCACTTGCGCGTGAGCAGGCTAAGCAGATGCTTTACACCAGCATCTGAGGTCATGTGAACATCAGTAATCAAGTCGTTGCCGATTTAGCGAGTCGGCATTTTACTTTCACCTCCCCGTATCTTTTTGATGTTCTCAATCGTCTTCTCTAGTGAAGGGCTAAATTCCCATTGCCCGTGCCTAATGAATGAAGGAGAACACAGTGGATTTAAAAGTAAGAAATATGAGTTTTCTGATGTGTAGCATCGCGCTCATTGCGCTCACCGCCTGTAGCCACACCCCCCAAAAAACCACCTGGGGAAAAACTGAATTCAACGATCTCAACTGGGAACGTCAAGGCGGCGTGGAAACTGCCAAGCTCTGGGGTACATCCGAAGGGCCCAACGCGATACTCGTGAAGATGCCGGGCGGTTACTCAAGCGGGCCGCAATTAAAAGACCGGGACTATCACGCCGTCGTCATTTCAGGCGCCGTGACTAATGATGCTCCAACGCAGGAGCAGCCCAAGACCATGGGCCCCGGCTCGTTCTGGGCTCAGCCAAGCGGCGTCCGCCACGTAACAACCTGCAAGGGCAAAGACGATTGTTTGGCGTACTTGGTATTCGAAAAATCTGCGGGTGGGATGGAGGCGAAAACGATTCTCGCCAAGGACATCCCCTGGTGGGAAGTTCCGAACACCTATGGAAATGTCAAGCTGGCGTGGGTGTGGGGTGAAAGAGAAACTCCTGAACCGAGCGGATTTTTTCTTTGGTTTAAGGCGGGCTTTCCAGGATTTCCGCATACACATACCGAGTCATACAACGGCATAGTCGTCCAGGGCAGCTATAAACACTGGGAAGTTGGCGAGAAAAACGTGCCCGTATTGCCTGTAGGTTCGACGTTCTGGCAACGGGGTGGAGCACCACATGATGATTCCTGCGAGGCGGGTCAAGACTGCATCAGTTACTTCCGCATCGACGGAAAATTCGACATTCAACCCTTTCAGGCGACTAAAAAGTAAATGCCGTTGAAGACTAACCAGTAGACGAAGGGGAATGACTCATGGATAAGATCATCGTTCGTTATAAAGTGAAGCCGGAGAAGGTTGATGACAACATCAGGCTCGTGAAGGCCGTCTATGCCGAACTTAAGGAAAAGAGCCCTGCGGGGCTGCGCTACGCAGCGTTTGTCGCTGAAGACGGCGTGACGTTCTTCCACGTCGCGTTCGTCGAAACGGACGAGAATCCAATCGCGCAAATCGAGGCATTCAAAACATTCCAGAAGAACATCAAGGATCGTTGCGACGATCCGCCCGCGCCGACCAAACTCAGCGAGATCGGCTCCTACAACTTTTTTGGCTGAGAGGAGGCCTCAAGATCAACGGCAAGGTGTTCGTGATGCTGGTGCAGGGCGATCTGGTGGCAAAGCTCCCAAAAAACACGCAGAAGCCTTGAGCAGCGCGCACCTTGGTGAACACTTCAATCCCGGTCGCACGATGTAAAGAATAGATCGTGCTTAAATCGAAGGAGCGCACGCAATGGTTAAAGCTGGCTAAAGAAGCACAACAATTCGTCTCATCCGCGTCTTGATAATTGTAGCTGTGAGGGTACCGAGATGCACGGTCTACTCCGCAGTGTGTGCTTCGTGCGAGCCGCGTGGATCGAAATTTATTTCTTGGAGATTCTTCATCGCCTTGCGCCACAGTTCCTCGAATCCCACGGTTAAGCTCTTTGCCAGATCGCGGTCACGAATGAGCAGCGAAGCAAAGCGTCCTTCAGGAACGAAGGGGTGGTCGAGCGGCAGCACGACCATGTCTTCATCGATGACGTGAAACGGATGGCCGAGTTCGCCGGAGTAGCGTACTCCCGTGAGATGAGGGATTTCTGCGGAATTTTTTTTCAGGAATTCAAGCAATCGTGGTGCGGTTCGATAGGAGAAGCCGAACACCACCTGGTGGCGAACTTTCTTCTCAGTCGCATTGCGAGCGATGCGACGCAGGATCGGAAAACCACTATCGACCGCTTGATCGATGGCATCGAGATCGCCGCGTTCCATGTATGAGAGGATACGTTTTTGTGCCGCCGCGAGATGAGCAAGATGTCGCTTTACGTGGCTCTCGGCGCCCAGCGCGAGATCGGTAAACAGGTATTTGCCGCGCACGCGTCCGGGCAGCGAGGCCAGCAGGTGATGGAGTTCGCCGGCGTTGGCGGCAAAGCGCTCGGCGCGTTCACGCACAATCTCGACGATGCGATCCGCCACCGTGTCGGGCGGCAGTGCGGTGTACATTTTCGGCCGGGTCGGTTGCGCCAGAATCAGGCCAAGCTGAGCCAGTTTCTCCATTGCCCGGTAGATTTTTGAGGTCGGTATGCCACCCTCGCGGCAGATCGCAGCAGCGTCAGCGACGCCAAAAATCATGAGTGTTACAAGGCTTTTTCGCTCGTAAAGCGTCAAACCAATTTCTTCCAGCAGCTCGGTATCGGGGATGCGCATGGGAGTCTTACTACTGTCGTGAGTAGTTGAATACTACTCGCTTCGATGGAATCATAGTAGTCCTCAACCCCTACACCAAGGAGCACGTCATGAGCAAGGCCACACCGAAAGCCGTTATGCCTATCATCGCCGTCGAGTCTGTAGACGAGGTTCGTAGCTTCTACGTCGATGTCCTCGGTTTTGACCACGTCATGGGCGTGGTCGGAAAAGACGGCAAATTTGATTTTTGCACGGTGGTCAAGGACGGTGCGCGCATCATGTTTTCCCGTGCGCCCGGCAAAACCCCAACCAAAAAATCCGCAGCCGCGCAGCAACCCGTCGCGATCTACTTTGAGGTTGCCGACGTCGTGGCTTACCACGCCGCCCTCCAAAAAAAGCGCGACGTGAAGATTACCGATCCACTGGCCTTGCAATGGTGGGGTGACAAGACCTTCAAGGTGATGGACCCGTGCGGCTATGAGCTTTGGTTCTACCAAACCGTCGGCGAAGTGACGCCGCCCGAAGGCGCGAAGATCGTTTGATCGCCGGATGAGCTTTTCAACCCGCTAAAAATTGATACAAGTGAGACGCCATGGCAATTATTCACAACGAAATTATCGTCAATGCAAGTGTTGACAAGCTCTGGAACATACTCACAGACCTTGAACTCCTAGACAGGTATGACCCGACCGTAAAGAAATCCACGTTGGTTTCTGCCCAGAAAGCAGGC
>CAZVGP010000071.1:0-3210 GCA_964626715.1 uncultured Candidatus Saccharibacteria bacterium | reverse complement strand
TCCTGAATAAAAAGGAGAAAGAGATTACCGCCTACCACGAAGCGGGGCACGCCCTGGTGTCGTCAATCCTTCCGTTCGCGGATCCCGTACATAAGATTTCGATCATCTCGCGCGGTAGTGCCGCCGGTTACACCCTGAAGCTTCCTATCGAAGACGCGAGGATGCAGTCGAAAAAAGAATTTTTGGATGACATAGCGGTGTCTCTCGGCGGCTATGTTGCAGAGCGGGAAGTATTCGGGGACCTCACGACCGGCGCGTCGAATGATTTGCAAGTTCTCACGGCCCTTGCGCGCGACATGGTCACGCGCTATGGCATGTCGGAAACGATGGGGCCGATGGCCCTCGAGGGTGAGGCCGGCAGAACGCTTTTTGGCCGCGGCATCAGCGATAAAGAATATTCGGAAGCGGTATCGGCAAAGATAGATGCGGAAGTGAAGAAGATAATAGATGACGCATACAAGAAAGCGAAAGACATCATCACAAAGCACCGTCCGCTTCTAAATGCCATCGCCGCACGTCTGGTGGAAGTAGAGACGGTAGAGCGCGAAGAGTTCGAGAAGATTCTTATCGCCCACGGGATAACGCCGAAAAAGAAAAAAGATATCGAACATCAGGCGTAACGATTCGTACCCCATGCCGGGCGTCGAACATGTTGGAAGGCATCTGCTGCACGAGCCTCGCTTATTCGATAGCGAGCGGCGCAAGGTTTGGTTGCCCGCAAAACGCAAGATAGCGAAAGAGCTTGGGTTAGATCCGGATAATGTTTCCATTCATGAGCTGAGACGGATAGAGGCCATATATAAAAAACGCAACGGGCTGTGGTAGGTTTGAATGAACACAGTTGTCGTGTGTGGCATGTGTCGGTATACAATGCGTTCGGGATTATCCCGCCCCTAGCTCAGTTGGTTAGACCTGCCTGTCGGTAGGCAGGGCACGGAGCTTATCCGCTTCGGCGGGTTTTTAATTGTCCACAAGTAAAAACAGTTTTAGAGAGAGCACGTTGTATACTTATTGTATCAAGGTTCGATTATGGCTCTGCGAAAAAAGAAGTCGGAAGCGATACGCATGCGCAGGAAGGGCGCAAGCTACAGTCAAATAAAAAAGAAAATCAAAGTAAGCAAAAGCTCTTTGAGCCTTTGGCTTCGCGACATGCCTCTCTCAAGAGAGCGCATGCGAGAGTTGCGTGATTTTAGCGCCATCCGTATCGAACACTATCGTGAAACTCGCCGAAGGACGCGGGAAACACGATGGGCAGAGGTGCGAAAGCGAGCCTCCAAAGACATCAGGACTCTAAGCAAAAGGGAAATGCTCATTGCGGGTCTTTTCTTATATTGGGGAGAAGGTGGAAAAACAAAAATTGCGGCTACGACGCTTTCAAATAGCGACCCTGTGATGGTTCTATTTTTTATGAAATGGCTCGAACTACTGAATGTTCCGAAAGATCGTCTACGTGTCCACGTTCATCTGTATGCCGATATGGATGTAAAAGCCGAATTACGCTACTGGTCAAAAACTCTCGGCTTACCACTCAATGCTTTCAGAAAACCTTACGTAAAAGCCTCGAAGAGAAATGGTTTATCATACGGGCAGAAATTTACGCACGGCACCTGTAATTTGATATACGAGAATCGCGATATATCGGAATATATTCTTCAGGCGCTCGAGCACATTCGTTTTCAGTTTGCTGTTGAGAACAGGATGTGATTCCATTACGTACACGCCCATAGCTCAATGGTAGAGCGATCGTCTTATACACGATTGACGGGGGTCCGATTCCCTCTGGGCGTACCGAGTTTGCTTGTATACCTCGGCGGTTCCTCGTTCGAGTCCAAGCGGGCGCACTAAGGTTCCTGGTTCGCCTGCCTGCGCAGGCAGGAGTTCGGGGGAGCGAACAAGGAAATTCGTGCTGTAGTTGAGCAATTTCTCACCAGACCAAATTGCAGTTTGGGACCGGTACTATTGGATGGATGTGGAGAAAGCTCTTTACAGTTTGCAGGAGGGCTGTACACTTAACTAACATTGATAGATTACTTTTAACCAAATTCTTATGAGTAAAAGTAAACCGGAAGGTATTGAAGGAGAAACATATCCCAATGGGGGCGCGATAGAACAAGCGAAAGCCACACTTGGGCAAAGACTTGCTGCCATGGGTCCTGGCGGAGGAGCAATGGAAATAGAACAATGGCCTGAAGGAGGGGCATAAAAAGACAACGCGCTAGCGTAGAAAACAAAAAAGAAAAGCCTTCACATGGAGGCTTTTCTTTTAGCTGTGGAATAGAGAAACGCGTCCAATCAGGATTCCACCATCCTCCCAGAGGACGGACTTACTAAGCTATTCAAAGTGAAGCTCGTTCACTTTTTCTTCTGAAAGTTTCTTGAGAAGCAGATGTTTTGAAAGGTTGGAATCTTTTTCGACGAGCTTACCCGCTTCAGCGCGCGCCGCTTCAACAAGTTTCAGATTCTTGAGCGCGTCCATGCCGATGTCGGAGATGCCCCATTGTTTCCTGCCATACAGTTCGCCCGCGCCGCGGATTTCTAAATCCTTCTCCGCGAGCTCGAATCCATTTCTCGCGGAGACGATGGCTTTGAGGCGCGCGGTGTCACCCGAGCCTTTATCAACCATGAGGAAGCAGTAGGGTTGGTACGTCGAGCGTTGTACACGGCCACGCAGCTGATGCAGTTGCGCCAAGCCGAAACGCTCCGCGCCTTCTATCATAATGACGGTCGCATTTTCGACATTGACGCCAACTTCGACAACGGAGGTTGCGACGAGCACGCGCGTTTCGCCCTTGGCGAAACGCGCCATCGTTTCTTCTTTGTCCTTCGGCGTCATCTTGCTATGCAATTTTTCTATTTTGTACTCCGGAAATATTTTCGTCTGAAGGCGTTTTGTTTCGGCCGCGACCGAACGTGCCTGAAGCGCGAGTTGTTTTGTGGGGTCTGGTTCGTCAATCCGTGGGCAGATGATGTAGGCTTGGCGGCCTTCTTTGAGGAGCGCGCGCATTTTTTCATACGCGGCGTCGCGCCGCGACGCCGTCACGATTTCTGTCTTGGCCGGTTTTCGTCCCGCAGGCAGCTCATCCAGAATCGTAAGGTCCAAGTCGCCGTACACCGTAAGTGCAAGAGTGCGCGGTATTGGTGTTGCAGTCATCGAGAGCAAATGCGGATCGGACGCGGAACTATGCGGAACATACGCGGAAGAACGCGCGG
>CAZVGP010000070.1:0-3300 GCA_964626715.1 uncultured Candidatus Saccharibacteria bacterium | reverse complement strand
CCGACGAGCGAGAGCGAGGAGGTACTGAGACAGCGGCCGAACGTGCCGAAAGGTTCGATAGACGTTTCTGCCGAAAAACGCGGCGCTATAGTCCGCATCACCGTGAAGGACACAGGTATCGGCATGAACAAAGAAACTATAGGCAAGCTCTTCCAGCTTTTTTCTACAGCAGAAGGATCGCAAAAAATGAATACATCCTCGACTGGTGTCGGCCTTTACATCACCAAAGCGCACGTGGAAGCGCACGGCGGCAGGATCCGGGCGGAGTCAGCCGGAGAAGGCCAGGGCTCGACGTTCATAGTCGAACTACCGATTCTGGTAGAAAAAAACTGAAAACAAGCTTGTTTTCTGCTAGTATTGCTGGATGGCAAAGAAACGTCTTCTGACCGGTCTACAGCCTTCAGGAGCCTTGCATATCGGAAACTATTTCGGCGCTCTGAAGCCGTTCCTTGATCGCTACGAGGAGTTTGAGAGTTTTCTTATCATCGTTGACTATCACGCGCTCACTAGCCTCAAAAACCCCAACGAACTTAAGGAGAACATCTGGAGCGTCGCGCTTGATTATCTGGCTGTTGGCATCGACCCCGAAAAAGCAACGATATTCCGGCAATCGGAAGTTTCGGAACATACCGAACTCGCGTGGATATTCGAGTGCCTCGTGTCGGTGCCGTTTCTCATGCAAGCACACGCATACAAGGACAAGGTTGCAAAAGGGCTCGAGGCAAATGCGGGCCTTTTCAACTATCCGATGCTCATGGCAGCTGACATCCTCCTCTACGACGCGGACTTCGTGCCAGTAGGGAAAGACCAGACACAGCACATCGAGTATGCCCGCGAGGCCGCAGCAAAATTCAATAACACTTTCGGGGAGGCGTTCCGAGAACCGAAAGGAATAATCTTGGAAGACGTTGGTACTGTGCCAGGAACCGACGGGCAGAAGATGAGTAAAAGCTATGGAAACACCATTCCTCTATTCGGCAGCAAGGACGAGATAACGAAAGCGGTGATGAGCATCGTTACCGATTCGAAAGGCGAGAGGCCGGAGCACGTATTCGCTATCCACAAGCTCCTCAAAAGCGAAAAAGAACTTGCATCGCTCTATGATGCGAATGCTGGCGGTTATAAAATTCTCAAAGAAGCCTTGATAGAAGATTTGGATGCGCTTATCGCGCCCATGCGGGCTAAACGTAGAACATACGCGGAAAATCTCGACGAGGTTAAAAAAATATTGGTGGAAGGGTCTAAGAAAGCAAAAGCAGTTGCCGGCGAAAAGATGAAAACCGTCCGTGCTAAAGTCGGCGTAACACTCTGAATATGGGACGAACTCTGATTTCAGGTTTACACGCGCATATCGGGAAAGAAGTGACCGTCATGGGATGGGTGGACGTGCGCCGCGACCACGGGAAGCTTATCTTCATCGATCTCCGAGACCGTTCCGGCAAGATGCAGATGATCGCGAACCCTGCTCATGCCGAGGCGCATGCCCTCGCCGCGACGCTCCGCTCCGAGTGGGTCATCGCTGTAACAGGAAAAATTAATGAGCGACCGGAGAAGATGATGAATAAGAATGAACCCTTGGGCGACATCGAGCTCGAGATACTGCATATCGAGGTTCTCAACAAATCCGACACGCCTCCCTTCGATATAACAGGGGATACGCTCGGTGTCGACGAGGATATACGGCTCAAGTACCGCTACCTTGACCTCCGGACCGCGCGCTTGCAGAAGAATATGAGAATCCGCTCGGAGTTCGTGCAAAAAGCGCGCGAGTTTCTGTTTTCAAAGGATTTTATCGAGATTGAAACGCCACTTTTGACCGAATCCACTCCAGAAGGCTCGCGTGATTTCGTTGTACCCTCGCGTATCCAGCAAGGTAAATTCTATGCGCTTCCGCAATCACCACAGCAGTACAAACAGCTTCTTATGGTTGCAGGCTTCGAGCGCTACTTCCAGATTGCCCGTGCCGTACGTGACGAGGATTTGCGTGCTGATCGCGGCTTCGAGCACAGCCAGATCGACCTCGAAATGTCATTTGTCTCGATGGAAGACGTGATGATGCTCGTCGAAGAGCTCATGACGACAATCGTGGAGTCGATGGGCTATAGGGTGAAAGGGAAACCGTTCCCGCGCATAACCTATCAAGACGCGGTAAAAAAGCATGGGGCAGACAAGTTTGATCTCCGCACAGATGCCGAAAAGAAAGAAAATGTCCTTGCGTACGCATGGATAACAAACTTCCCATTCTTCGAAAAAACGGATGAAGGAGGCTGGACGTTCACACATAACCCTTTCTCAATGCCAATTTCGGAGCATGTGGAGTGGCTTCTGAAAGGGGAGCGAATCTCAGAAATCCTCACCACACAGTACGACCTTGTCTGTAACGGTTTTGAGACTGGTGGCGGCTCGATACGCGCGCATACGCCAGAAATTCTGAAAGCTACCTATAAAGTCATGGGTTATTCGGATAAAGAAATAGAAGAGCGCATTGGCCACATGCTCAAAGCGTTTCGCTATGGCGCTCCTCCGCACGGTGGCGTTGCTTTAGGCATCGAGCGGAACATCATGAACCTGACCGGTGAGACACATCTCCGCGAGGTACAGGCATTTCCCATGACTCGCGGTGGCCAGACTGCTGTAATGAACGCTCCGAAAGAACTATCAAAAAAACAACTCGATGAGCTCGGCATCGAATTGAAAAAGAAGAAGTCTTGAGTTTGATATGGAACTCGTGCTTCCTTCAGTTCAATACAAGCGTTCATTTATAGAGGCGGTAAAAGAGTTTCAAAAAAATACCGACATGCGCGCTGTCCGGAGGTCAAGGTATCATGAACTCTCGACTACGGAACTCGAAAAAAACTTCAATACCTTCGTGGAACGTGAACTTTCTCACGCCGAAGGTAAAAACTTACCCGCAGGCTATGTGCCCCAGACTGATTACTGGCTTATCGATAGAAACGAGTTTATCGGGCATGTAAACATACGACACGAACTCACTGACCACCTCAAAGAAATTGGCGGACATATTGGCTATGACATACGACCGAGTAAACGAAGACAGGGTTATGGAAATAAAATTCTTGAACTTACAATCTCCAAAGCGAAAAATCTTGGCATCGATCAGGCTCTTCTGACCTGTGATGTTACAAACATTCCTTCGCGAAAAATCATCGAGAAAAACGGAGGAATCTTGGAAAATGAAGTTACCAATCCTGAAACAGGTGTAAACAAATTGCGATTTTGGATTAAGACTTAAAAACTTTCTACAAGTCGCACGAGAAGCCGGACTGGTGCGCCAGTTGC